>JAEVZN010000178.1 GCA_023392205.1 Pseudomonadota bacterium | reverse complement strand
CTTATTCAATATCTCGACGATGAAGAACAGGCGGGCGCGGATTATGCCGATGCCTACAGGATGGTGGAGACCTGCGGTCCGCCACGTACGGCACCCCATCGCAAAGTGCCGGTCCGGCCGGTCACGGATGTCAAAGCTTGCCGTGCACTCGCATTGACAATGCTTGATGAACTGGACGAGGGCCGGCTGGCTCGCGCGTCCTTCGTGAAGGCGCGCGAGTCTTTTGCGGTGTCCTGCGCGCCTGCGAAAGCTGTTGAACCGAATCGGCCTTCGGCGCGTTAGATGGGCCGTGGCCGCATCCGCGGGCGAGGCTGACCATCCCGATGGGCGACACCCTGGTATTGTTGAATGCGCGGGCCGGCACCCTGATCGATGCCGGGGCCGAACGCGTGCGCGACGAACTGGTTGCGTCCATGAAAGGGCGCTGCCGGCGCGAGGATATCCGCCTGGTCAAACCGCGTGCCCTGATCGAGGCGATCGAAGCCGCCGCCCGCAGCGATTATGCGACTATCGTTGTCGGTGGCGGCGATGGCTCAATGAGTTGTGCGGCCCACGCTCTGCGCGGTACCGGCAAGACGCTCGGCGTGCTGCCCTTCGGGACGATGAATCTTTTTGCGCGCGATCTGGGCATGCCCGCCAATGTGCATGAGGCGATCGTGGCCTTGGGTGAGGCAAAGCCGCGGGTCATCGATCTCGCCGAGGTCAACGGGCGCTCGTTTCATTCGCTGTCGGGCCTGGGATTCTTCAGCCAGATGGCGCGCGCGCGGGAGGAGGTGCGCGGCCATCCACTCGGGCGTCTCATGGGCGTCTTCGTGGCCGCCTATCGCGCCGTGAAGCGCAGCGGAACCTTCACCCTCGAGATCCGCTCCAATGGCCGCCGCGAGCAGGTGCACGCGCTCGCGGTGCTGGTGACCAATAACCGCTTCGGTCTGGACTGGCGTCGTCCGGTGCTCGACGAGGGGGTGTTGGAAGTTCATATCGTCGAACATGCCGGCGCGCTCGGCAAGCTGCGTGCGACCGCCGATCTGCTCACCGGCGCCTGGCGCAACGACGACGACGACGACGGAATCCGGTCTTTCGTGACAGATCATGTCGTCATCGACCGGACGCGGCGGCGCGCCTGGGCGTCGACCGACGGCGAACTGGTACGTGAGCGTGTGCCTCTGCATTACGCTGTGGCAAAGCGGGCGCTGACCGTCCTGTCCTTGCCGGAGCCTGCCTGAGGGAACTGCCGCGCGGCGCAAGCGTCGAGCCCTGAATTCTTGAAATCGCTGCGTTGCGCCCCATCTGAGAACGGCCATGACGACATCCCGCAGCTACGCCGCCTACAATTTCGATCGTACGGCCAGCCGCGAGGAGCGGGTGGCCCGGCTGGACCGGCTTGCCACCTTCCTCGATACGGCTTTGCGGATTCCGGGCACGCGCGTCCGCTTCGGAGCCGATGGCATCATCGGACTGGTCCCCGGCATCGGCGATCTCGTGACCACGGCATTGTCAGTTTATATCGTCTACGAGGCCCGCCGGCTGGGCGTCCCGCGGCGTCTGGTCGCCCGGATGCTGGCCAATTGCGCGCTCGACGGAGTCGTGGGTGCGATTCCGATCGCGGGCGATGTGTTCGACGTGATGTGGCGCGCCAACCGCCGCAATCTGCGCATCCTGCGCGAGCATCTCGAAAGCGAGACGCGCCGCGGCCGCTGACGGCCCCCTCCCGTGGGGGGTGCATAGTTGCAGACAACATGTGCTAGACACCCCCAGCAATATTGCGTTGGGGAAAACGATGCTGAAAAAACCTGCCTGTCCGGTTATCGCGATCGAAGAGCATTATTGGGACAAGGAATTGTCCGACACCTATTCCGGCATCGGCCGCGCCACCCAGGCCCCCGAGCAGGTACGGCGCATGCTCGATCTCGGCGAATTGCGCCTTCGCGAAATGGACGAGGCCGGCATCGACATGCAGGTGCTGTCGCATGGCTCGCCCTCGGCGCAATTGCTCACCGGGGCCGATGGCATCGCGCTGACGAAGCGAGTCAACGACCGGCTAGCCGAAGCCATCGCCAAGCACCCGACGCGATTTGCAGGTTTCTGCGCGCTGCCGACCTCCGATCCGCAGGCGGCGGCGGCAGAACTCGAGCGTTGTGTAAAGAACGGCTTCAAGGGGGCGATGATCCACGGCCTCGCCAACGGGACGTGGCTGGACGACAAGGCGTTGCGTCCACTCTTCGCGCAGGCCGAGAAACTCGACGTGCCGATCTATCTGCATCCGTCGGTACCGATGCAGGCGGTGATGGACGCCTATTACAAGGATTACATCAAGGATTACCCGATGGTGATCCGCGCTGCCTGGGGCTTCACCGTGGAGACGGCGACGATTGCGATCCGCATGATCCTGTCCGGTCTTTTCCAGGAGCATCCGAAGCTGAAAATCATTCTCGGCCATCTCGGCGAGACGCTGCCGTTTCTGGTGTGGCGCATCGATCATGCGCTGGCGCGGCCCGGTCAGAAGTCGATGAGTTTTCGCGACGTGTTCTGCAAGAACTTCTACGTGACGACGAGCGGCTTCTTTTCAAATCCGGCTTTGCTCTGCACCGTCATGGAAATGGGCGTCGATCGTGTCCTGTTCGCGGTGGACTGGCCGTTTGTCGCCAATCCTCCTGGCACGGCATGGGTCGACACCATCCCGCTCTCCGACGAAGACAAGGTCAAGATCCTGAGCGGCAATGCGCAGCGGCTGCTGAAGCTGTAAGCATCAGTGCCGCAATGCGGCCGCTATTGAAGCCCGAATTGTCTGGTCAACGGCGCGAGGTATGTCCATAGTGATTCTTGGATCAGCGTCGTGGCCGGGCAATTGTCGGCTTTGCAAGTCCGGCGATGTTGCGATCTGCAGCCTTCGGTCCACGTACTGACGAAATGCGTCGGTGATCCGGGCGAATGGAGCCAGCACATGACTGATAAATTGCATCGCTTCAAGGTCGGTGAATGGGTGGACATTGTCCCGTCGACATTGCGTTCAGCCGAGCCCGGGCGGTACCAGATCGTGCGGCTGATCCCCAGCGATTCGGAAGATCCGCGCTATTGCGTTCGCTCGCCGAATGAGGCGCATGATCGCGTGTTGCCGGAAGGGGATTTGCGCGCCGTCGATGAGAGTGTGACGTGAAATCGTACTGAACTGGTGTCAACGAACTGGATTCTTAAAACTCTACGATTTGTGCGCGCAGTTGGGGGTTGGGGGCATCCGCCGGGAATGCCGGGGCGATACATATCGGGACATAAAGCGTGAAGCCGCGGGATGAAACCGCCGCATACGCGCCGCATTTAAGGGCGAGCTAGCAGGCTTCCCTGAAACAATGTGCGGAGTTCCAGATGACCCGTGTCAGCATGATGCGCCTTTTCGCCTGTTCAGTGGCGGTGGTCGCCGTGTCTTTCTTCAACGCGCCGGCAGAGGCCAGGGAGGGCGGCGCCTATGCGGGCCTCGTCAATAGCCATGCGGCAGCACACGGGCTCCCGCCGTCGCTCGTGCATCGCGTGATCATGCGTGAGAGCCGCTATAACCCGCGGGCGGTGTCCAAGGGCAATTACGGGATGATGCAGATCCGGCTCGGCACCGCGCGTGCCATGGGCTATCGCGGCGATGCGAATGGTCTGCTCGATGCCAATACCAACATGACCTATGCGGTCAAGTATCTGGCCGGCGCCTATCGCGCGGCGGGTGGCAATCACGATCGTGCGGTAGCGCTCTATGCGCGTGGCTACCATGATGTGGCCAAGCGTCAGGGCACCTCGGCGGTTGCACTGGCAAACCGTCAGGCGGTGCCGCTGCCGCTTCCGGCGCTGTCCCCCGAGGCAAGGCGTGCCCGGGGCGATGTCAGCGGCGCACGGCGTGCCGTCCGGCGGGGCATGCCCCAAGGTGTGACCACCTCGCGCGAGCACGAGGTTCGCTGAGGATCATTGGACCAGCGGGGGAGTGGATAGCGCTCCTCCCGCTGCCGCAGCGTAAAACCACCGAACGGCGCGTGCCTGCTGTGCCGCTGGAATGCGCCGCAAACCATTTGCGCCAGCGCCCGACATTGCTATGAGGATGTCCCCGCGCATCTGCGCCGGGCCCGTAGCTCAACGGTTAGAGCCGGCCGCTCATAACGGTCTGGTTGCAGGTTCGAGTCCTGCCGGGCCCACCACGCAGTCGCGGATATGCGATCCGCTACAAAATGTCCGCTTCAAGATCGCTCGGAGGGCGGGACAGACCGGCATGCAGGCGGCGGCACGCTGGTGGCTGCAAGGTGCCGGTCGTATTCCAGCACGCTCAGCAGCAGCATCTGGGCGGCCTTGCCGCATTGCTCGCGTGAGGAAAACTCCGCTTCGTTGTGGCTGATGCCGTCCTTGCAGGGCGCAAAGATCATCGCCGCCGGTGCGACCCGCGAGATGAAGACCGCATCATGCGCGGCACCCGACACGATGTCGCGCTGCGTGAACGGCGTCCGGGTGATCGCGCGGCGGATCGCGTCGAGGCAGCCGGGATCGAAGGCGACCGGCGGCTGCTCCCAGATGCGCGTCAGCGTGCCCGTCAGATAGAGATCGCGAAGCGTCGCATCGAACTCTACACGAATCTCCGCCTCCATCGTCTCGAGAATGGCCGCGTCCGGATGACGAAGGTCGATGGTGAAAACCGTTTCGCTCGGCACCACGTTGCGCGAATTGGGCCTGGATTCGATCGAGCCGACGGTCGCGACTGCATGCGGTGGATGCCGCTTCGCGATGGCGTCCACGGCGTCGATGATGCGCGCGGTTCCGACCAGCGCGTTTCTTCGCATGGTCATCGGCGTCGCGCCGGTGTGGGCGTCCTGACCGATCATCGTGGCGTCGAACCAGCGCACGCCCTGCGCGCCGGTCACAACGCCGATGTCGCAATTCTCGCGTTCGAGGATCGGACCTTGCTCGATATGCAATTCGAAATAGGCTGAAAGCGGATGGTCGCCGCAGCGCTCGGCTCCCCGATAGCCGATCCGCTCGAGTGCTTCCCCGAAGGCTGTGCCGTTGCGATCCTTCTGCATCACGGCATAGCTGCGGTCGAAAGCCCCGCTGAAAACGCCGGATGCAATCAGCGCCGGCGCGAAACGCGAACCTTCCTCGTTGGTGAAGTTGATCGCCTCGATCGGCGCGAAAGTCTGGTAGCCGGCTTCGCGTAGCGTGCGCAGGACCTCCAGCGCGGCGAGAACACCAAGTATGCCGTCGAACTTGCCGCCGGTTGGCTGGGTGTCGAGATGGCTGCCCATCGCGATCGGTGCGATGCCGGCCTGGCTGCCGTCCATGCGCGCGAACATGTTGCCCATGTCGTCGACGGTGACGCGGCAGCCGAGATATTCGGCGCGCGCCTTGAACCAGTCGCGCACCTGCCGGTCTTCGTCGCTGAGGGTGAGGCGGCAGATGCCGCCCTTCGCGGTTGCGCCGAAGGCTGCCGTCCCCATGATATCGTCCCAGAGACGATCGGGATCGATCGCGAGATTGCCGATACCGGGCGGCTGAACGTTCTCAGATTTCATGATGCGGAAAAACCTGCCCAAGCGTGAGGAGTGAATTGCGCACGCTGCTGCTTGGCATTGTCAATTAAAAGATCGCGTGAAAGATCGAGGGCAGAGCCCCGGCGTGATCTGTCGACGGCTTTGCTTGGGTAAGCAGGCAAATGAGCCGTGGCTTGCTGCGATGCACTCGCCTATTTTAGCGGCAATTGCATTCAAGTGTTGCAGAAGAATCAACCAAAAGCGGTGCGGGAGGCACGTTTCCTACTTGGCACGTTCCTTGATGCTTCCCGGCTGTGAGCCTTCCAAACAACCGTGTTGAGGGAGAAACGATGTTAAACCCAGTTGCAGTCCTGAAGTTCGGCCCAGCCTTGGTTCTGGGCGCCGCCCTGGTCGTGTTTCCGCTGTCGGCCGCCGCTCAATCGACGGTGCGGATCGGCATGACCGCCGCGGATATCCCGCGCACCCTCGGCCAGCCGGATCAGGGCTTCGAAGGCAACCGTTTCACCGGCAATACGATGTATGAGGGGCTGACGCTGTGGGATCTGTCCTCGGCAGAGAAACCAAGTGTCATTGTTCCCGGCCTCGCGACCGAATGGGCCGTGTCGCCGGACGACAATACAAAATGGATTTTCAAGCTGCGGCCCGGCGTGAAATTCCACGATGGCTCCGATTTCAATGCGGATGCTGTGGTGTGGAATGTCGAGAAGGTGCTGAAGCAGGACGCACCGCATTTCGATGCCAGCCAGGTTGGTGTGACCGCTTCGCGCATGCCGACGCTCCGCAGCGCCCGCAAGATCGACGACCTGACCGTCGAACTCACGACGTCAGCCCCGGAATCGCTGTTGCCGATCAACCTGACCAACCTGTTCATGGCGTCTCCCGCGCACTGGAAGAAGCTCTATGACGAGGCCAGTGCCGCCGATCCGAAGGAAAAGGCGAAGCAGGCCTGGGATGCGTTCTCTCGCAACGCGTCCGGCACCGGTCCCTGGAAGATGGACCGGTTCGTCCCGCGCGAGCGCCTCGAACTTGTGAAGAATGAAGGATACTGGAATCCCGCGCGCCGTCCGAAGGTCGACAGGCTTGTGCTGCTGCCGATGCCGGAAGCGAATGCCCGCACGGCGGCATTGCTGTCGGGTCAGGTCGACTGGATCGAGAATCCGTCGCCCGATGCGTTGCCGCAGATCAAGCAGCGTGGCTTTGTCATTCATGCGAATGAGCAGCCGCATGTCTGGCCGTGGCAATTCAGCCGCATCGAAGGCTCGCCCTGGAACGACATCCGCGTGCGCAAGGCGGCCAATCTGTGCATTGATCGCAATGCGATGAAGGACGGTCTGCTCGGCGGGTTGATGGCGCCGGCAACCGGCACCTTCGAACCCGGTCATCCCTGGCGCGGCAATCCCAAATTCGAGATCAAGTACGATCCGGAACAGGCGCGCAAGCTGATGACCGAAGCCGGCTTCTCCAAGTCCAAGCGTCTCAAGGTGAAGACGCAGACATCGGCGTCCGGCTCCGGACAGATGCTGCCGTTACCGATGAACGAGTTCATCCAGCAGAGCCTCGCGGAGTGTTTCTTCGATGTTGAACTCGACGTGATCGAATGGAATACGCTGTTCACCAACTGGCGCCGGGGCGCCAAGGATGAATCCGCACGCGGTTCGCACGCCACCAACGTCACCTACGCGGCCATGGACCCGTTCTTTGCCATGATCCGGTTCCTGGATTCCAAGATGGCACCGCCGGTGTCGAACAACTGGGGTTTCATCAACGAACCGGAATACGACAAGCTGGTCGCGGCCGTGCGGGTAGCCTTCGATCCGGCCGAACGCGACAAGGCACTGGCCGCCTTGCATGAACGCTCTGTCGACGAAGCGGCGTTCCTGTTCGTCGCGCACGATGTGGGTCCGCGTGCCATGTCGCCGAAGATCAAGGGCTTCGTACAGCCCAAGAGCTGGTTCGTCGATTTCTCGACCATGACGATAAACTGATGAGTACAACGCAGCGCCGCGCGAGACGCGGCGCTGCCACTCCGTTCAGGGCGCTGCGGCGCTGCCGGCAGGTCGCTGCAGCATCATATGCAGTTCTGCCGTCAACCCGACCGCCGGAAGCGGCTCGGTGAGACGGTCCGGATATGCGCAACGGCCCGGCGTCGATGCGGCGGCCTCTGCCGCCGTGATGGCGGCCGCGAGGCCGTCAATCACCGAAAAATCCAGCATCCTTGCGACGCGCGGCGCGATCGGTGCGAGGCCAGCGCCACCCAGCACCACGACATCGGCATCAAAGCGTTTCACCGCTTTCCGGCATCCGTCCGCGAGCAGGGCGATGCTGCCTTCGGGATTGGCCGCGATGTCGGCGCCCGTCGGCGCCACGGCATAAACGCCCGCAAGCTGTCCGGACAATCCGAGTGTTGCGACATACTCGGTGAGTATCGGAATCCAGCGCTCGCCGCCGGTCACAATGGCAAACCGGCGTCCCCCGCGCGCAGCCGCAAGGCAGCCTGCCTCCGCCATTCCGATCACAGGCACCGATGCAACCTCGCGCAAGGCGCCAAGGCCGGGGTCGCCGAAGCAGGCGAGCACAATTGCATCCGCACCCTGACCAAATGCTGCATAGGCATCGAGGGCCGCATGACTGGCGATCGCATAGGCGGCCCGCGTGCCGATATAACGAGGCCCAAAGCGGCCGGTCGCCCCGGTTACTTCAGTGCCAGGCGCTACAAGCGGGCGCGCGGCCGCGACGACCAGATCGGTGATGGACTGGCTGGCATTCGCATTGAGAAGCAAAAGCCGCATCGCGGTCTCCCTGTCGCTTGGCACAACCCTTGCTCTATCAGTGGAACGGAGCGGCGGCGGCTGCAAGTGCTAACCGTAGGAGGGGCTATGATCGGTATCCGCATCATCGCGCTTGGGACTGCACTGGTATTTTCGGGCGCCGCGCAGCACGCCTCCGCGCAAGGTGTCCTGCGCATCGGCATGACGGCCGCCGATATTCCGCTCACCACCGGACAGACCGACCAGGGCGGCGAGGGCCAGCGCTTCATGGGCTATACGGTCTATGACGCGCTCATCAACTGGGACCTTTCGTCTGCCGACAAGCCGTCGGACCTTTCGCCGGGTCTCGCGACCAAGTGGAGCGTTGATGAGAGCGACAAGACCAAATGGATTTTCACGCTGCGCGAAGGCGTGAAATTCCATGACGGCTCGGAATTCACCGCCGACGCGGTGGTGTGGAATCTCGACAAGCTCCTGAAGACGGACAGCCCGCAATTCGACCCCCGTCAGTCCGGGCAGGGCCGCTCCCGCATACCGGCGGTCGCCGGCTACAAAGTCATCGACAAATACGAGGTCGAGATCACCACGAAGTCCCCCGACGCCACGCTGCCGTATCAGATTGCCTGGATCATGATGTCGTCGCCGGCTCAATGGGAGAAGGTCGGCAAGAGCTGGGACGCGTTTGCAAAAACACCGTCCGGCACCGGTCCCTGGAAGCTGGCGGCGTTCGTGCCGCGCGAGCGGGCCGAACTCGTGCCGAACGCGGAATACTGGGACGAGACGCGCCGGCCGAAACTCGACCGGCTGGTTCTGTTGCCCTTGCCGGAAGCCAATACGCGCGTCGCGGCGTTGCGATCGGGGCAGGTCGACTGGATCGAGGCGCCGTCGCCTGATGCTATCCCTTCCCTGAAAAAGGCGGGGTTCGAGATTGTCGCCAACGCCTATCCGCATAACTGGACCTGGCATTTTTCGCGCATCGAAGGCTCGCCCTGGAACGACATCCGGGTGCGCAAGGCGGCGAACCTCGCAGTCGATCGCGAAGGTATGAAGGAGTTACTCAGCGGCCTGATGATTCCGGCCGAAGGCTTCTTTCCGCCCGGTCATCAGTGGTTTGGTAAGCCGTCCTTCGTGCTGAAGCGCGATCTTCCACAGGCGAAGAAACTGCTGGCTGAAGCCGGATACGGGCCGGGCAAGCCGCTCAAGACCAAGATTCTGATTTCGACGTCGGGCTCCGGCCAGATGCAGCCGCTGACGATGAACGAGTTCGTGCAGCAAAACCTGGCGGAAGCGGGAATCGACGTCGCGTTCGAAGTCGTCGAATGGAACGTGCTGATCAATATCTGGCGCGCCGGCGCGAAGGACGCCTCGACGCGCGGCGGCACGGCGATGAATTACAGCTACTTCATCCAGGATCCGTTCACCGGCTTCATCAGGCACATGCAATGCAATCTTGCGCCACCCGGCGGCACCAATTGGGGCCATTACTGCGACCCGGACATCGACAAGATGTTCGATGAGATCCGGACCACCTTCGATCCTGCGGAGCAGACAAAGGTTCTGCAGAAAGTGCACGAGAAATTCGTGGACGATGCTCTGTTTCTCATGGTGACGCACGACGTGAATCCGCGTGCGATGAGCGCCAGGGTCAAGGGCTTCATCCAGGCCAAAAACTGGTTCCAGAATTTCTCGTCGATTACCATGGCGCGCTGAGACATCGCCGCGGTCTGGCTGTGAACAGCCGCGGCGCCCATTGACTGGGGGAACATAAGATGCCGACATACGCGCATCAGTCTGGAATTAAGCCAGTTCGGGAGTGAGGCATCGATGCTTGTCTACATCGTCAAGCGTATCGTTTTCGCCATCCCGGTCGTCATCGCAGTTGCGCTGGTGTGTTTCCTGCTCGTCCATATCGCGCCGGGCGATCCATTGGTGTCGGTGCTGCCGGCCGATGCCTCGCAGGAACTGGCCGAGCAGATGCGCAAGGCATACGGCTTCGACCGTCCGTTGCCGGTGCAATTCGGCATGTGGGTCTGGAACGCCCTGCATGGAGATCTCGGGACGTCAATCGCGTCCGGACGCTCCGTGACCGAGGAGGTCATGCGGGCGGTCGTCAATACACTGCGGCTTGCCGTCGTCGCGAGCCTGATCGGCTTCTTTTTTGGCCTGCTGTTCGGAATTCTGGCCGGCTATTTCCGGGATGCATGGGTCGAAAAGATCGTCACGACGATCTCGATCGCAGGTGTGTCCACGCCGCATTACTGGCTCGGTATGGTGCTGGTG
>JAEVZN010000112.1 GCA_023392205.1 Pseudomonadota bacterium | reverse complement strand
AACCCGCAGTCAACCCTGTCGGAAAGCGGCCTGTTCGACGCCGTCTCCGTCGCCCGGGCGGATCTGCGCCGCGACAGCTTCGGCCTGGTGGCGATTGCCGACGTGACGGTACGCAACAACAACCGCTATCCGGTGCGCGTCGACCGGATCGCCTGCCGGTTCCGGGCGCAGGATGGCAGCATCGAGGAGCGGGTGCAGACAGTCTATGGCGTGATCGCGGCGCGCGGCGCCAAGGATTTCCGCGACGTCACCTTCGGCTTTGTCGACAAGGGCCTGGAAAACCGCGACTGCGTGGTCCGCGCGGCGGAGCGCATCTGATGAGATCCGGCCGGCGGGTCTTCAATGCCCGCTGCTTCAATGCCCGCTGAAGACAAGTTCGCGCACCGGCAGGACCAGCGCCTGAATGCGCAACAGCATGGCATGCACCAGGCCAACAGCATCGATGGCGTGCAGACCGAATTTCCTTAGCGACCCGATATCCTTTGACGCCAGCAATTCGTGATTGCTGGTATAGGCATTGGCCACACAGCTGCTGCCCGGCGTCACACCTTCGAGTCCGTCGGGATAAAGCGGCTCGAGCAGCACAAGGATCGTGCCGGGCCGGATCGTCTGCCCGACATCGATTAATTGCTCGCCGCCGCGGAACTGGCCGGCAGCGATGGCATCCTGAACCGATGTCACCACCATCGGGATAATGACCCAGGGCTTCGAGATGCACGTCGCCTCGGCCACCATGCCCGGACGCATGACCTGTGCCTCGATCTGCGAGAAGCCTGCGGCCAGCGCGCGCCGGCCCGCCTCAGCAGGTATCAATATACCGGCCGGCCGGGCGAACGGGTTGACGATATCTCCGACCCGGAGCGCGAACTGCTCGACGCGCCCCGATACGCCCGCCCGGATCGTGGTCTTGTCCAGATTCACCTGCGCCTCGGCCAGCGTGGCCTCAGCGCTGGCCTTCTGCGCCGGAAGAAGGGTTTCGACCCTGATTTCGACGGACTGGCGCTGCGATTGAGCCGCGTCGAGAGCGCCCTGACGGGCCTTGACGATATTCTCAAGCCGTTCGATCTCGCGGCGTGCGACCACATCGGCGCTGCGCCGGTTCAATTCCTGTTTGGTCTCCAGTTCGTCGACGGCTTGTTGCAGCGCGCTTTTCGCCTGATCGACCTGCCCCGCTGCCGCAGCGATATCCGCCCGGCCCTGCATCATCTGCGCATCGATCTCGGCGACACGCCGCCGTGCGGTTTCGACCTGTGCCCGCTGTGCGGAATCGTCCAGACGGAATATGGGATCGCCGGCTTTGAGATCGGCGCTCATGCCAGCAAAGACCTCGGCGACCCTTCCGTTGGTCTCCGATACGATCGGCACGGTGCGGAAAGATGCGATGACGGATTTCGTGGACGGGTGGAAATAGAAGATCGTGGTGATCAGCGAGACGGTGAGCAGGAGACAGGTGATGATGCCCCAGCGCAATTCGAACCACACCGAGTAGAAGGTAATCTCACGGCCCAGCCGCTTGCCCTGAACATAGCGCCGGTACAGGTAGTCGGGCAGGATCGTCAGGGTGGCGCAGAGCAGCAGTTCAAGCATGGTCAGTGCTCGTTCTGCGCCGGTCTGTCAGCCGAGCGTTCTGCGATGTCGGCGGCCTTGTTGCCGTCGCCCGGTGCAATCCCTGCAAGTTTCTCGGTCGAACCGGCGATGCGACGCAGCGGCGTGCCGAAATCCGGCAGGTCGATCACGGCGAGCAGAAGCCCTGCCACCCAGAAGATATGTTGATGCGTGAACAGCGCCAGCAATCCGAGGATCGCAACGATTTCGAATTGCAGCTTCTGCGATTTGTGCGCCATCCGTTCCGGCAAGGTGTGCAGGCGCAGGAAGATGTTGCCGACCGCAAGCAATGCGATGAGGAGGAAAACCCCGACCGCGACCATCAGCGTGTCGGTCTGATCCGGTGGGGTAATGAACCAAGGCAGGTGGTGCGGCGCCGCAGCGTGAATATTGTCAGCCATGAACGCGTACTCAAGACCGGTTTGCCCGGCGTCCGGAAAGCACAGAGTTCCAAGTGTAGGATATCGGGCGCGCCGGGCAAGAACTTTCAGCGAGCCTCCCGATGCCACCCGGCTGACCCTTAACCTTTCCGTCCTCCGACGATAACGGGTATGCTGACGCCCTTGCCTTTTGAAGAATTGAAATGAGAGAGGGCCTATGCATTTCAGCCGCCTGCTCCCCATTGTGGTTTTGGCTTGCGTCTTCGCCATGCCCGTGCCGAAAGTGTCGGCAGACCCGTTGACCGAGAATTACGCCATTTGCATCAACAGCAAAGGCACCAAGCAGCAGATTGTCGACGCCTGTACCTGGCTCATCGACAATGCCGCCAAAGAAAATGCCCTTGTTGGATATTTTTACGGGATTCGCGCCAGCACCAGCGACAACAAGGCGTCCAATTGCCGTGATGCGCGCAAGTTGCGGCAGCTCAATCAGGAGCCGAAGATGGTTGAGGCGGCCAACACGCTCATCAAGCTGAATTGCTCCTGACAGCGGAATCAGCGAGCCAGTTTGCCGTCGACAACCCGCATGGGGCCGGAAAGGATACGCGTCATGAAAAGGCCCTTCCGCGCTGCCATGCTGGTCGCCTTTTCCACCTTCGTCATTTTGAGCTGGTCCGGCATGGCGGCCGAGGCGGCATCGCGTCCACCCGCGCCCTATTGTCTGCGCGGCCCGACCGGGAGCAATGCCTGCCTGTATCAGTCGCTGGCGCAATGTAGGGCTGCAGCGCTCGGAACCGGCGCAACCTGCCGGCGCAATCCCCGTTATGGCGAAAAACCCGGTCGGCGACGGCGTTAAAGGCCAACCGGCGCGCCGAAGCCAGATGTCCGTAGTGGTATGGGGTCCCATGCCACCCCGGGTGACGTCCTGTGGCTATCCCACCGGAGCAGGCATCCTCGCTACCGACATCATCGGTTGCGCGACCTGATCGAGAAGCTGGCCGGCATTCTGCTCTTCGCCGAGTGATTGCGTGAGCAGATCGACAATCTCCGGAATGTGCAGCTGCAGAGCCAGGTTTCTCGCGTTGGTATAGGCCGCAATTTCGTAATGCTCCACACGGAGCGCTGCACCGATCAGCGCAAGATCGGCCGGCGCATCGTCCTTCTTCTTGCCCTCGTCGATCACGTCCTGACCTTCTTCGACAAGGCCGGCCATGCCCTTGCAGGGCTTCGCTCGCGCCGTTGCGCCCAGGAACTTGAGGCTTTCAGTCAGACGCTCGACCTGAATTTCAGTCTCGGCGAGATGTGTCTCCAACAGACGCTGGAGCTGCACACTGCGCGCAGCCTTGGCCATCTTCGGCAGCGCCTTCAACAGCTGCTTTTCCGCATGCAGGATATCGCGCAATTGTTCGACCAGCAGCGCCTGGATCGGTCCTGCATCGGCCATATCGGAACTGGCTGCATGGATGCGCGGTCCGTCCTCCACGATCGCCAGGTCCTGAAATGCCGGAGCCTCGACGAATTCCCATTCACCGCCCTCGTTCCACGGACCACGGGCATCGATCTCGCCATGGTCGCCTTCGCCCGTCGAATCGTTGAAATATTGATCGACAAGTCCGGGTGTTGGGGCGATTTTGCCGATGGAGAATTGCGGCTTCCCCATGCTCTCCAGTGCGGCGCTGAAGGCCTTCATATGGGTGATTTCGCGGCTCATCAAAAACTGAAGCGCATCTTTAGTGCCCGAGTCCCGGCAGAAATTGATAAGGCGTTCGTAGACGATCTTTGCGCGCGCCTCGGCTGCGATATTGCTACGCAGATCGACGTCCAGTTCCCCGGTCACTTTCAGATAATCGGCGGTCCAGGCATTACCCATGGAATTATGCAGGTTGACACCGCCGCCGCCTGCGATCGCGATCAACGGATCGGCTTCCGCTTCTTCGCGCACGGACTTCATCGGCTTGAGATGCATGCGGGCCAGTGTCCCGACGATTTCCAGATGGCTCAGCTCCTCCGTGCCGATGTCCATCAGAAGA
>JAEVZN010000086.1 GCA_023392205.1 Pseudomonadota bacterium | reverse complement strand
CAAAATGCCGGGTGCGCTGGGGTGCGCGTTAAGCAGAGGAAACAACAATGATTCACTCTTTGCGTGCGGTCGCTGAGCGACCGATTGCCCGCCGCTGGCTCGCGGCCACGGCCGGCTTGGCGCTATCGATGGCGGCCACTCTGCCAGCCAAGGCGCAGGAAACAATCAAGGTCGGTATTCTTCATTCATTGTCCGGCACCATGGCGATCAGCGAGACGACGCTGAAAGACGTGATGCTGATGCTCATCGAAGAGCAGAACAAGAAGGGCGGCCTGCTCGGCAAGAAGCTCGAAGCGGTGGTCGTTGATCCGGCTTCCAACTGGCCGCTCTTCGCCGAAAAGGCACGTGAACTCATCACCAAGGAAAAGGTCGCGGCCGTGTTCGGTTGCTGGACATCGGTGTCGCGCAAATCCGTGCTGCCTGTGTTCAAGGAACTGAATTCGATCCTCTTCTACCCCGTTCAATATGAGGGCGAGGAAAGCGAGCGTAACGTGTTTTATACAGGCGCCGCCCCCAACCAGCAGGCGATCCCTGCGGTCGACTATCTGATGAACGAGGAAAAGGTGCAGCGCTGGGTGCTCGAAGGCACCGATTACGTCTATCCGCGCACCACCAACAAGATCCTTGAAGCCTATCTGAAATCCAAGGGCGTCAAGGATGAAGATATCTCGATCAACTATACGCCGTTCGGACATAGCGACTGGCAGACCCGCGTCGCCGACATCGTGAAATTCGGCTCCGCCGGCAAGAAGACCGCCGTGGTATCGACCATTAACGGCGATGCCAACGTGCCCTTCTACAAGGAGCTCGGCAATCGCGGCGTGAAGGCGTCCGACATCCCGGTGGTTGCCTTCTCGGTGGGCGAGGAGGAACTGGCCGGCATCGATACAAAGCCGCTGGTTGGTCATCTCGCAGCATGGAATTACTTCCAGTCCATCGATACGCCGGAGAACAAGGAATTCATCGCCAAGTGGAAGGCCTTCACGAAGAATCCGAAGCGTGTTTCCAACGATCCGATGGAAGCGCATGTGATCGGCTTCAACATGTGGGTGGAAGCCGTGAAGAAAGCCGGCAGTGTCGATCCCGACAAGGTCATCGATGCGCTGCCGGGCATCAAGGTGCCGAACCTGACGGGCGGCATGTCGGAAATGCTCGCCAACCATCACATCACCAAGCCGGTCTTCATCGGCGAAATCCGCGATGACGGCCAGTTCGACGTGGTGTGGAAGACCGAGGGCCTCGTGCCCGGTGCGGCGTGGTCGCCGCATTTGGAAGGCTCAAAGGATCTGATCGCCGACTGGGTCGATCTCAAGTGCGGCAATTACAACAAGGTCACCAAGAAATGCGGCGGGCAGGGCTCCTGACCTGCGCAACATGATCCGGGTGGAGGCGGTTGTGCCGCCTCCACTTTCCGCGTCCATGCCGGGGGGCCATGCGAGATGAACGGATTGTGCGGCCGTATGGCTGCATGGCTGCTGACTTGCGCGCTTTGTCTTGCCGCAGCACCGGCCTTCAGCCAGACCATCGACGAAGCGATGGGCCACTTTGCGGCGGATTCCTTCAACCGCACGGAAGAGGGGATCAACACGCTCGCGGCGACCGGGCATGACCGGGCCGAAGCGATCATCCGCGCCCTGCAGGCCGGCCAACTCGCCGTCGACACCGAAAGCAAACGAATTCTGATCCGGCAAGACGACGGCGTTGTCGACGCGGTCTCGGGCGCCGCCGTGACGCCGCCGCCCTCGGATCTCAGAACCGTGCGTATCAATAACCGATTGCGCCGCGCGATCGAGGCGGCACTGGGCACGCTCACGCTGATTTCGCCGGACCCCCGGCAACGCCTGACAGCGGCGCAATCCGTCTTCCGATCGCGCGACGAGGCCTCGCTCAAGGCGCTCGACCTGGCCTTGACCAAGGAGACTGACAGGCGCGTGGAGCGGGCGATGCGGCAGGCGCGTGCGGCAGTGCTGCTCTTCAAGCCTGATGCCTCCGACACGGACAAGCTTGAATCCATTGCCATCATCCGCGATCGCGGCGACCAGGATTCGGTCGGCTTGCTGTCGTCGCTGCCCGCGCAAACCTCCGACGCCGTGCGCGCTCAGGCGCAGGAGGCAATTGCCAGTATCAAGAGCGGACTTGCCTTCTGGGAGGCATTGCAAAACGCCTGGTACGGATTGTCGCTCGGCTCGGTTCTGCTGCTCGCCGCCATCGGACTTGCCATCACCTTCGGCGTGATGGGGGTGATCAACATGGCGCATGGCGAAATGGTCATGCTGGGCGCCTATGTGACCTTCGTGGTGCAGGAATACATCCGCATCAACAATCCCGGCCTTTTCGATTACTCCCTTGCCTTTGCGATCCCGCTGGCCTTCCTGGTGGCGGGTGCCATCGGAATCCTGATCGAGCGTACGGTGATCCAGTGGCTGTATGGCCGTCCGCTGGAGACCCTGCTCGCCACCTGGGGCATCTCGCTGATCCTGCAGCAGACGGTGCGCACGATCTTCGGCCCCACCAATCGCGAAGTCGGCAATCCGTCCTGGATGAGCGGCGCGTTCGAAGTGGGGCAGATCACCATCACCTATAACCGGCTGTGGATCGTGATCTTCACGCTCGCGGTGTTCGCCGGATTGCTGGCGCTCCTGCGCTACACACGCATTGGCCTCGAAATGCGCGCGGTCACGCAGAACCGGCGCATGGCGGCACAGATGGGCATCAAGACCAGCCGGGTCGCTGCGCTGACATTCGGTCTCGGCTCCGGCATTGCCGGCATTGCAGGCGTGGCCCTCTCGCAGATCGACAACGTGTCGCCCAATCTCGGACAGGCCTACATCATCGATTCCTTCATGGTCGTGGTGTTCGGCGGCGTCGGCAATCTCTGGGGCACCTTCGGCGGTGCGGTCACGCTCGGCATCGCCAACAAATTCCTGGAGCCCTATGCGGGCGCCGTGCTGGCCAAGATCGCCATCCTCGTCTTCATCATCCTGTTCATCCAGAAGCGGCCGCGCGGATTGTTCGCGCTCAAGGGCCGGGCGGTGGAGGCGTGATGGCGGAAAAGGCCATGTCCGGCGGACCCATCATGCGCACGCTCGACAAGAGCTCGACCGTCTTCCTGACGATCCTCGCGGCCGCGATGATCCTCATCCCGCTGTCGAACCTGCTCCTGCCGGAGACGCACCCGCTGCACGTGCCGAGCTATGCGGTCTCGCTGTGGGGCAAATATGTCTGTTACGCATTGCTCGCGCTCTCCATCGATCTGATCTGGGGCTATTGCGGCATTCTCTCGCTGGGGCACGGCGCATTCTTTGCGCTCGGCGGCTATGCCATGGGCATGTATCTGATGCGGCAGATCGGCACCCGCGGTGTCTATGCCAATCCGGATCTGCCGGACTTCATGGTATTCCTGAACTGGAAGGAATTGCCGTTCTTCTGGTACGGTTTTCAGTCCTTTCCCTATGCGCTGCTGATGGTGTTCCTGGCGCCGGGCGCCCTGGCCTTTCTCTTCGGCTGGTTCGCCTTCCGCTCGCGCGTCACCGGGGTCTATCTGTCGATCATCACCCAGGCGATGACATTCGCCCTGATGCTGGCTTTCTTCCGCAACGATTTCGGATTCGGTGGCAATAACGGCCTGACCGATTTCAAGGATATCCTCGGCTTCAACATCCAGGCGCAGGAAACCCGCGCCGCGCTGTTCGCGCTCTCCTGCCTTGCGCTCGGACTATGCTTTCTGATCTGCCGCAAGCTGGTCACGTCGAAATTCGGCATGGTGCTGGTGGCGATCCGCGATGCGGAGTCACGCACGCGCTTCCTTGGCTATCGCGTCGAATCCTATAAGCTGTTCGTATTCACCTTGTCGGCTTGCATGGCAGGCCTTGCCGGCGCGCTCTACGTACCGCAGGTCGGCATCATCAATCCGGGCGAATTCGCGCCAGCCAATTCCATCGAGGCCGTGATCTGGGTGGCGGTCGGCGGGCGCGGCACGCTCACGGGCGCCGTGCTCGGTGCGATCCTTGTCAATTACGCCAAGACGACCTTCACGACCGGGATGCTGGCGCCATATTGGCTGTTCCTGCTCGGCGGCTTGTTCGTTGTGGTGACGCTGTTCCTGCCGCGCGGGATAATCGGCACCGCGTCCCACTACTGGGGCGAATGGAAGGCGCGTCGTCAGGCTGCGCAGGATCGCGAGCCGCCCGCCGACGCGGCCACCAGACCAGCGGAGTGACGGCGATGGATCTGCGGACCACCAACACGCTTCTCTATCTCGACGCGGTGTCGGTCTCGTTCGACGGCTTCAAGGCGCTGAATGCATTGTCGCTCGCCATCGAGCCGGGCGAGATGCGCGCCATCATCGGTCCGAATGGCGCCGGAAAGACCACGATGATGGACGTGATCACAGGCAAGACGCGCCCCGACGAGGGCGATGCGGTGTTCGAAGGCGAGAACGATCTCACGACACTCGACGAA
>JAEVZN010000059.1 GCA_023392205.1 Pseudomonadota bacterium | reverse complement strand
CGAAGGCGGGGGGCGACCGGTCGAACTACTTTTCGACGCTGCGCGCATACGGGTTGGCGAAGCCGCCGGTCACATCGGCGCGTTCGGCAGGCGCCGGTGCGTCATGCGCCGCATCGGAATGCTGCGCTTGCGGCTTGCGGGCGAATTCCGCGGATACGGAACGCGCATACGGATTGTAGAAACCACCCATGGTCCGGCCCCTTTCACTTGCGTCGGCCTGGTCGTGCGACGGCGGCCGCGCATCGTCCCGCGCAGGCGAAATATTACGTGCGAACGGGTTAACAAACCCTCCCGATGCCGGTGCCGAGCGGGGCGTTTCCGGCGCGTGCGATCCGGCCGGCATCTGCGGCGCAGCGGCGGCGGGCTTGCCCTTGAGACCGAGATAGGCCTGTGCGATGGCGGAATCCTTGCGCATTTCTTCCGCCGTGCCGGAAGAATGAATGCGTCCGTTCTCCAGCACATGCACGAGATCGGCAAGTTGCAGGCTTTGATGCGCATTCTGCTCCACCAGCACGATCGCCTGCCCGCCCCTCGTGATAGTGCGCAGGGTCGCAAACAATTCCTTGATCAGGCGCGGCGACAATCCGAGAGAAGGCTCGTCCAGCAGCAGCATTTTCGGCTCGGACATCAATGCCCGGCCGATCGCGAGCATCTGCTGCTCGCCACCGCTCATGGTTTTGGCAAGCTGGTTGCGGCGCTCGGCGAGACGCGGGAAGGTCGCGAGCTGCTTCTCCAGCTGATAGTCTTCGTTGGCCCGGGCATGTTCGGTATAGGCGCCGAGCTTCAGATTCTCGAGCACGGTCAGGTCACCAAACAGCCGCCGCCCTTCCGGCACCAAAGCAATACCCGCGGCAACGATGCGGTGCGGGGGCTCCTGTTCGATCGGGCGATCCTCGAACATGATGCGGCTGCCGGGTTGCGCGCGCACGAGACCGGCAATGGTCTTGAGCAGCGTGGTCTTGCCCGCGCCGTTTGCGCCGAGAATGACGGTGGTGCGGCCGGCCGGCATGTCGAGCGATACGCCGTGCAGCGCCTCGTGCTTGCCATAAGCCACGCTGACATTCTCAAGCCGCAGCATGGTCGGCTCCCGTATCGGATTCGATATCGGCACCCAGATAGGCCTGCATCACCTGCGGGTCGGAGAGCACGTCGTCGGGTGTGCCTTCGGCAATCTTTTCGCCGGCATTCAGGACCACGCAGGTGTCGCACAGGGCGCGAATCGCCTCCATCACATGTTCGATCATCACGATGGTGATGCCGTCCTCACGCATGCCTGCAATCAACTCGATGCCGACCTGCAATTCGGTCGGGTTGAGTCCGGCCAGCCATTCGTCGAGCAGCAGGAGTCTCGGACGTGTCGCCAGGGCTCGCGCCAGCTCGACGCGCTTCTGATCTATATAGGTGAGCTGCGACCCGTGCAGATGTGCCTGGTTGCCAAGCCCCACCTGCTCGATGAGGTCCAGTGCCTCGTGCTCGGCGATGGCGGGTGCCTCGGGATCGCTGCCGAACATGCGTCCGAGCATGACATTTTCGAGCGTGGTCATGCCGGGCAGAACGCGCACAAGCTGGAAGGTGCGGGCGATCCGAGCGCGATTGATCTCGAACGAGCGTTTACCGAGGATGTCCTGTCCGTCGAAGCGGATCGCGCCAGCATCGGCGGGGAATTCGGCGGTGATCAGATTGAGCACCGTCGTCTTGCCGGATCCGTTCGGTCCGATCAGGCCAAGGATCTGACCCGGCCCGATGTCGAAGGAGACATCGCGCACGGCGACAAGGCCGCCAAAGGCCTTGCGCAACCGGGAGATGCTCATGAGCGCGAGTGCGTTGGCCATGGCTAGAACCCGAGCCGCGCACGCATATTCATGAAACCGCGCTCGATCAACGGCGCGATCCCGCCGGGGATCACATAGACGATGATGATGAAACACAGTCCCAGTGCGATGCTGAAGTGATGCGGGAAGCTGCCCGAGAGATAATCCGACAGCAGCACCAGCGGCACCGCGCCGACCAGCGGCCCCCAATAACGGCCCGGTCCGCCGAGCAATGCCGCGATCAGAACCTGAAAGGACCAGGCATTGTTGAAGGCGATGCTGGCGTCGATATAGGGATAGCGCAGCGCGAGCGTAGCGCCGACAAAGGCCATCGCGGAGGCGGATAGCGCGAAGCAAAGCACTTTCACATAGGTCGTGTTGATGCCGGTGTGGCGCGCCACCGTCTCGTCCTCGCCGATGGCGCGCAGCGCATAGCCGAGTCGCGAACGGCTGACGTACCAGCTTCCCGCCACGGTCACGAAGGTGACGGCCAGCAGGATCTGGTAGATCGTGACATTGGACACGTCGGAGAAGATGTAACGCGTGGCGGTCTTGTTGATCTTGATCTCCCACCAGTTGATGACCTGGAGGGACAATTCGGTGAGACCGAATGTGAATACGACAAAATAGACGCCGCGCAGACGCAATGTCGACAGCCCTACGACAAAGGCGACAACGAATCCCGCCATCGCGGCCACCGCCAGCGATGCCCAGACCGGGATATAGACATGGGTGATCGCCAACGCGTAGATCCCGACACCGAAAAAGGCGGCCGTCGCGAGCGAGATATAGCGCGTGGCGCCGGAAAAGAACGACCATGCGGTGGCAAGCGCCACATTGGCGAAGATAAGCAGCAGAAGCGAGATGATATAACCGGTGGTGAACAGCGGCAGCATCGCCAGCAGCAGCGTTGCGCCGACCATGGCCGTGACCGCCCAGCGATCCTTTGCAACGATTTCAAGCACGGGTGAATAGCCCCGTCGGACGGATCAGCAGGATCAGCATGAACAGCGCGAAGTTGATGGCGATGGTCAGGGCCGGATCGATCAGATAGCCGCCGAGCTGCTCCACGACACCGAGCAGGATTCCCGCCGCCAGCGTTCCCGTTACGCGGCCGACCCCGGCCATGATCACCACGATCAGCGCCTTCAGGGTATATTCGACGCCGGATGTCGCACTGAACGACACGAAGGTGGAGACCAGCATGCCTGATGTCGCGGCCAGCGCGCCGCCCGCCGCAAAGACCAGCGCGGAAAATTTTCGCACATCGATCCCGACAAGTCCGGCCGCTACCGGATCGATGGTGATGGCGCGTAACGCCGTACCGATCCGCGTGTAGCGAAGGATGCCGTAAAGCGCGAGCGCCAGAGCGACGGCGCCGAGAAATGCGACCAGCCGGTTGAGCGCGACGGTGGCGCCACCGATATGTACCGGCGTAGAGAGATAGCTGTAGCCGCGCAGATCGCCGCTCCAGTAAACCAGCGCCAGTCCCTGAAACACAAAAAACAGTCCGAAGGTGACCAGCACCGCGTCGGCGTCGAGCGCATCCTGGTCGGGCGCGCGCCGGATCAGCGGGATCATCATGAATTGATAGATGAGCCAGCTCACCGCGAAGGCGACCGGAACGCTGATGAAGATGCTGAGCATCGGATTGAACTTCCACAGCATGATCGTGAAGAATGCCGTGAAAGCACCGCCGAGAAAGAACTCGCCGTAGGACAGGTTGAGGATGCGGGCGACGCCGTATTGCAGGTTCAGTCCGAGCGCGATCAGCCCGTACATCCCGCCCAGCAACAGGCCATTGAGAAAAACTTCAAACAGAATCACGCGTAATGTTCCGGGCGCAGGCAGGATCGGGCCGGCATAGGCGGCCGGCCCGTGACACGAAGGTGAGGGCGATTACGACCAGTTCGGCTTCGGGAACATGGGTTTGCGTGCGCCGGCCTTGTTCTCCGGAAACACGCCGACCACCTCACCGTTCTGCCATTGCGCCACGTCCCAGGGGGACGTATTGCGCTGGTCCTTGTAGTTCAGGTCGCCCCAGATGGTCTTGAAGGTGTCGGTGGCGATCACATCGCGGATCTTCTTGCGATCGATCTCGCCCACTTTCTCGATTGCCTGCTGGGTCACCTCCAGCGCGCCATAGACGCCGACGGCGCCGGCTTCGCTCGGCCGGTTGAACATCGCCTGATGCGCCTTGTTGTATTCGTCCATGCCGGGTCCGCTCGGATCAAGCCCGCCATAGACGAAGATGCCATTGACGTTGTCGCCGTATTTGCCCTTCAGGCCGGGGAATACGCCGCCGATGGCCAGATACATGACCTGCGGGTTGAAGCCGACGATTTTGCATTGCTCCGGCAGCATGAAGGTATCCGGCGGATAGCTGAAGGCAACGAAGGCATCCGGGTTTGCCGCCATCGCCTCGCGCACCAGCGGCTGCAGGTCGGAGGAGCCGAACGGATAACCCTTGTTGAAGACGATATCGACACCGTTATTCTTCGCCGCCTCTGCGAAGGCGGCGTTCATTTCCACCCCGTATTCGACGTTGGGATGAATGACGGCGGCACGTCCCTTCATCTTTCCGTTCTTCTTCATGTCGCCGATCATCTTGGCGATCGGGGCCGTGGCTTCGTTGGGCTGCGAGATCTGCCAGAAGGCGAACGGCCATTTCGGACCGAGCGTATAGGTCTTGGCGGTGGTCGCCGTCGTATAGATCACCGGATAGCCGTACCGGTTGGCGACCGGGGCGGAGGCGAGGTTCATGTGGCTGGCATAGGGGCTCAGCAGCATGTCCACCTTGTCCTGCTGGATCAGGCGCTCTGTCAGCTTCAGCAATTCGTCCGGCTTGCCCTGGTCGTCATAGCCGACCAGTTCGATCGGCACTTTATTGCCGAATTTCTTCAGCTCGATACCGCCGGCATCGTTCACCCGCTTCTGCCACAGCTTGTATTGGGAATGGCTGGTGGATTCGGAGCCCGGCCCGAGCGGTCCGGACTGGGTGATCGCATAGCCGAAGCGGATGCTGGATGGTGCAGCTTGAGCTTGCGCATAAACGGTTGGCACGCTCGCAGCGCCGACCGCCGCAATTGTCCCCTTCACGAAAGTTCGCCTGTCCACTCTATCCTCCCTTGGATGATGGATGCGTGCAGGCTCTGCGGCCGGCTGCGCATCGCGTGATGTGAGCGGCTTCGCCATTCGCGGCGATCCGGTATCCTCCCTTGCAAAAGAAAAAAGGGCGCGGTTGGCGCCCTTTGCCGTCAACTCATGAAGCGGCCGATGGCGTCCACGGCCTCAGGCCGCTCCAGATGCACAAGATGTCCGGCGCCCTTGTAGACCTGAATGTCGGCATTCGGGATGAATTTCCGCCAGGTGTCGGTCTGCTGCACCGGTATGATCTTGTCTTCCTCGCCCCACAGAATCTGCGTCGGCACCTTGATGCGATGCAGATAGCGCATGAATTTCGGATCGCCCGGATGTTCCCAGAACAGCCGCGCGACGGTGGTGGCTTCGCGATAGCGCTCGCCCATGAAATCGAGATCGGGCTTTTACGGCAGGGGCTTCTTGATAACCTCGAAATCCGACACCAAGAGACCCGGCACCTCTTCTCCGGGTACCGCCAGGATATCCAGCATCGGGTGGCGCGGATCGATAAGCCCGGCCGGTGCGATCAGCGACAGCTTGCGCACGCGATGGCCATGCTCGCTTGCGAATTTGGCGGCGAGATAGCCGCCCATCGACAGCCCGACCAGATAGAAGCGGTCGAGCTTGAGCATGTCGAACAGCTCCAGATAATGCATCACATAGTCATGCATGGTCGTATAGGAGGGGTCATCGCCGGATTCACCGAAGCCCGGATGATAGGGCGCGATCACCCGAAACCGATCGGCCCAGCGCTCCGCGAAGTCGAAGCCATCGACTGTGCCGGCGCCGTGGAAGAAAACCAGCGGATCGCCGTGGCCCGCCGTGTGGACCACGGTCTTGACGCCATTGACGTTGAGGGTTTGACGCTCGAACTTGCTCATAATGTTGTCCCGTTCACTTCGACTGCAATCATTCGGCGGCCATGCGTTGTGGCATATCGGTCCGCTTACGCAGCCTCGGGATCACTTCCTCTGCGAACAGAGTGAGGTTTTTCACTGCTTTCCAGTGCGGCATGTCGGCGACATGCATCACGCTGTTGATGTGGTTGGTCTTCATGCGCACCGACCATTCGCCGATGTCGTTGGCGACCTTGTCCGGCGTGCCGACAGAGATGAAGAAGGACTGGCTGATCGCCTTGAAGTCGAAACCGCCATGCATCTTGTCGGCTGTGGCCGCGCGCATCTTGAGCTGGTCGACGGACAGATATCCGGGCGGTGCCAGATATTGCGGCATCGTGCGGGCATAATCCTCGAAGAAGCGTTGCAGATGCGGGATGTATTCCTTCTCCGCCTGCTCCTGCGTTTCGGCGACATAGATGAAAGTCAGCAGCGGGAGCTGGTCCGGCCGGATGGTGTGGCCGTAATGCGCGGCCCGCTCGCGCAGCGTCTCGTTCAGTTCCTTCGCGCGCGCCTGGGTGACGAAGACCGACGCATAGCCGAAGCCGAGTTCGGCCGCGATGTCGATGGTTTCCGGGCTGCCGGTGCCGACGATGTAGCAGGGCGGATGCGGCCGCTGATACGGGCGTGGCCACGGATTGAGGAAACGATAGGTGTAGTGATTGCCGTAATGCGTGGTGGGCCCATCTTCCGACCACGCCTGCAGAATGATTTTCAACGATTCCTTGAACCGGTCGCGCGCGGTCGCCGGATTGACCGGATTGGACCAGTATTCCATGACGGTGCCGAGCGGGAAAGCGACTTCCAGCCGCCCCTTCGACATCACGTCCAGCATGGCATATTCCTCGGCCAGCCGGTTCGGCATCATGAAGTTCGGCGGTGTGCCCCACACGCAGATGCGCACATTGGTGGTTTGCGCGACGATGGCGGAGGCGACGATGTTCGGGCAGGCCATCATGCTGTAGACGGTGTTGTGGTGTTCGTTCACCACCACCGCATCGAAGCCGAGCTTGTCGGCCAGCACGAGTTCCGCAATGTAGCGCTTGTAAAGTTCGTGTCCCTTGTCGGGATCGAAATACTTGTTGGGGAAGCTCACCCAGGTCGATTTGTAGTCTTTGTGGTTTTCCGGCAAATGCGCATACGGCATGAAGTGCATGGCATTGAAGCGGAGCGGCGCTGCCATCTCATTCTCCCTAGCGTTTCCTCGGCCGGCACCGTCCGGTTGATGGCGGTGTTGCGGGTTCACGCGGCAGACATGCAAACGGATGAATGAACCGAATGCGGGCCGGCGTTATGACCCATTCCTGACCTTCGCGGTCATTGTGTGATTGGCTTTTGACCGAGTCAACGGCGCTGCCGCCGTTGCCGCCATTTGGTGCGCTGCCGGAAGTGCGTCTGGAACGTTTCTGTGTTTTGCTGGCGAAACGACGGCGTGGCGGTGGTGGGCAACTGCCCTGTTAGGGTGCTTCCGGCCTGTTGCCGTATGAGGGTGCGGGTGTGCCGGGGATCAGTGAGACATGTGTATGCGTCGCTAGCCAGGGCGCGCCGACATGTTCGCGCATCAATGTCGCCGTGACCCGCACAGGGCGATCAAAATGCGATCCGTCCTTGTGGATTCCGGTGGTGCGAGCGATCACGGCGCCCATGGCCATCAGCCGGTCCGGCGAGATGACAATTTCAAGAGTCGACAGGTCATGGGTATAAGCCGCCAATGTCGGCCAGACGGCGCGCCATTGTTCGTTCTCGAGTGCGTCTCGGGAGGTCATCATGGTGCCGAGCGAACCGAAGGCAATGACATCTTCCGTATAAAGAGGCCGCGCCCGCCTGAAATCGACGGCATCCACGAGCGAGGCCCAGCGCTGGAAAAAATCCGCGATCGAGGCGCGGTCTTCGGCGGCGACGGGAATGCGTTTCATAACGATCAGGCTCCCGTCATGCCGGCGCACCAGCGCGGTATACTTCGTTTACGCCCCGGAATGACGATTTGGCATGCGCCGAATTACAAGACAATACTCGGATTGCGGATGCACTGGTCGCAGTCGATCAGGTTCAGCTGGCGCGCGGAAATCATCCACTTGCCGTCCTGCTTGACATAACGATGTCCGCACCAGGCATAGAGGCAGCGCGTCTCGAAACCCCGGAATTCGGCGATCATGAGATTGGAGCGCACCATGCGGATGTTCGTATCGCCCGCATTGAACACCTCGACATTGGTGACCAGCCGCACGGTGCGCGATTTCGGCTTCTGCGACCAGGCATAGCCGGTGCGCAGGCGATAGACGCGGTCCTCGAGCCTGCGGCGGTCGTCGAAGGTGATGGCGATCTCCTTGCGCGGGTCGCCGCCATTCGGCGTCGACGGCAGCCAGTAGACGCATTCCGGCGTGAACAGCGTCAGCCAGTCTTCCAGCCGGTCCTGATCGAGCAGGCGGGCCTCATGTTCCAGAAGGCCGCGGAACAGGTCGCGCTCCGCCATGTCATGGATGACAAGATCGTCGCGCTGCCAGATCGAGAAATTCTCGATGATCTCCTCGTACAGCGCGTCGGTGATGTAGAACGAGGTCTTGTGCGGATCGTGCTTGACGGGCGCGTTCATCGTTACGGCTCCCGCTTGATCTGAACGTTCGGCTCGGTCTGCATCAGCCGCTTCCAGTATTGAATATATTCGCGCATGAACATCTCGTCGGTGGCCGGTGCCTTCAGCACGCCGTTGCCGCAATCGACGGTGCGATTAGGGATATCCATGCCGCGATGCATGTAGACCCATTCGTCCTCGAAGGCGCCAAGCCCGCGCTGGATCTCCTCGAAATTGGCAAGGTCGTCGACCTCGCCGAAATTCGGAAAGCCTTCCTGCGTGCGCATGCGCAGCGCATTGATGAGATGCAGCTCCTCGCCCCACACGCCCTCGTCGTCGACCACGGCGGTTCCGTACCAGACCGCGTTGGTTTCGGTGACGCTGAGCGGCTCGAACACCTGGAAGTGGTTTCCGAGGATCGACAGGTTCGGAAAGATGTTGATGTTCACAGGCTCTGAGGATGCGAGGTCGAGTGCGGCCGGTGCGCGGTCGCCAAGGCGGCGCCGCAACTCCGATTCGTAATGCTCCATGCCGGGATGCGGACTTTCCACCGCCCACATTGCGCCGGGCTTGATCTCCATGTTCGGCCGCTTGTCCTTGAAGTGATGGCCGTGGCCGAAATACTTCATGTACATCGGCTGTTCGTCCGGGCGGCCCTTGTAATAGGACATGCCCTTGGCACCCTCATCCACCAGCCGGTTCTCCATGTCGAGCAGCGAGCGATGCGAGAACACGACATGATAGCCGTCGCATGAATTGTCGTAGGCGAGCTTCCAGTTGCCGTTGTATTTCAGGCGATTGGCCTCGCAGATTGCGACCTTGCCGCCGGGATGGCGGTCGAGCCATTCGTCTAGCGGCTTCTTCACCTCGCCGAGATAGTCGGTGAGCGGCGGCATATCCATGTTGAGGGTGCCGAAGATGAAGCCGCGATAGCTCTCCACGCGCGGGATCTGCGCGGCGTTGAAGCGCGTTTCGGTCACGTCGTTGGCATAGCCGTCCGGCCACGGCACGTTGCGGATCGATCCGTCGTTGTTGAAGGTCCAGCCGTGATACGGACATCGGAAGACGTTGGAATTGCCCTTCTCCAGCCGGCACAGGGTGGTGCCGCGATGGGTGCAACGATTGTAGAGCGCGCGGATCTGCCCCTTGGTATCGCGCAGCACGATGATCGGGCGCAGGCCGAGCTTGCTCAGGACATAATCGTCGTTGTTCGGGATCTGGCTCTCATGCGCGAGATAGACCCAGACCGCGCCGAAGACGTGCGTCATCTCGGCGGTGAAGATCGCGGGATCGGTGTAGATCAATTGATGCACGCGGTCGCGCTGCACCAGTTGGTCGTAATCGTAGGGCGGCGACAGATAGGCGGTGCGTGTCAGGTTGGTGGTTTTTTCCAGCATGGGGTTTGGGTCCTTTGCTGTGTGTTCATCGTCGTGCGCGAACTCTCACGTGCTCATCCTGAGAAGCGCCAAACGCATTGCTTCGCAATGCTCCTCGGGATGAGGACAGATTAGGGT
>JAEVZN010000036.1 GCA_023392205.1 Pseudomonadota bacterium | reverse complement strand
ACCTTCGACAACGGTGCGCCGCTGCTGGAGGTGTTCCTGTTCGATTTTGCAGGCGATCTCTATGGCCGGACGCTGGATGTGGCCTTCATCGGCTGGATCCGCCCGGAAGAGAAATTCGACGGCATCGACGCGCTGGTGGCGCAGATGCAGGCCGATTCGGAGCGCGCCCGCGACGCGCTGGCGCGCTCGGGTGACGCATTTCCCGCACTCGGCCCGATCTGAACGGTCTGGGTTTCCACTTCGCCTGAAAACGCTTTAAACACGCCCGCCGGAGGCGATTTCCCGATATGACCAAGCCAGAACGCGACTATTCCGAGACCCTTTTCCTGCCGCGCACCGAATTTCCGATGCGCGCGGGCCTGCCCGAGCGGGAGCCTGTGCTGCTCAAGCGCTGGAAGGACGAAAATCTCTACGGCAAGCTGCGCGAGGCGGCGAAGGGCCGGACCAAATTCGTCCTGCATGACGGTCCGCCCTATGCCAACGGCAATATCCATATCGGCACGGCGCTGAACAAGATCCTGAAGGATGTCGTAACCCGTAGCCAGCAGATGCTGGGCTTCGATTCCAATTACGTGCCGGGCTGGGATTGCCACGGTCTGCCGATCGAATGGAAGGTCGAAGAAGAAAATTACCGCGCCAAGGGCAAGGCAAAGCCGGACTTCCAGGATCCGAAAGCGATGATCGCCTTCCGCCAGGAATGCCGCGCCTATGCGCAGCATTGGCTGAACGTGCAGAAGGCCGAATTCATGCGGCTCGGCGTCGAGGGTGACTGGAATCATCCCTACACCACGATGAGCTATCCGGCCGAAGCGCAGATCGCCCGCGAGATCATGACCTTTGCGCAGAACGGCACGCTCTATCGCGGCTCGAAGCCGGTGATGTGGAGTGTGGTGGAGAAGACCGCGCTCGCCGAAGCCGAGGTCGAATACGAGGATTACACGAGCGACACGGTGTGGGTGAAATTTCCGGTGAAGTTCGCCCGCGGCAGCGACGCGCGCCACAAGGAACTGGAAAAGAAATACAGCGATGCGTCGGTGGTGATCTGGACCACCACGCCCTGGACGCTGCCCGGCAACCGCGCCATCAGCTATTCGCCGAAAGTGGCTTATGCGCTCTACAAGGTCACGGATGCCGCCCCCGACAATTGGGCGAAGTTCGGCGACCGGTTGATCCTGGCAGAGAATCTTGCAGGCGAAGTGTTCAAGCAGGCGCGCGTCACAGCCTATGACCGCGTCGCCGATGTGCCGGCGGAGGATCTTGCGGGTCTCGGCTGTGCGCATCCGCTGCGTTCGCTGGGTTACGACTTCACCGTGCCACTGCTCGATGGCGATCATGTCACCGACGAGACCGGCACCGGCTTCGTGCATACCGCGCCCGGACACGGCCGCGAGGATTTCGAAGTCTGGACCGCAAATGCGCGCGCGCTGGAGAAGGACGGCGTCAATACCGCAATTCCCTATACCGTGGACGAGAACGGCGCCTTCACACCCGCCGCGCCCGGCTTCGAGGGCAGGCGCGTCATCAACGACAAGGGCGAGAAGGGTGATGCCAACGACGCGGTGATCAAGGCTTTGGTCGAGGCGGGCAATATCATCGCGCGCGGCCGTCTCAAGCATCAATATCCGCATTCCTGGCGTTCGAAGAAGCCGGTCATCTTCCGCAATACGCCGCAATGGTTCATTGCGATGGACAAGGATATTGGCGGCAAGGACGACACCCTTCGCACGCGCGCGCTGAACGCCATCGCCGCCACGCAATGGATTCCGCCTGCCGGTCAGAACCGCATTACCGGCATGGTTGAGAGCCGCCCCGACTGGGTGGTGTCGCGTCAGCGCGCCTGGGGGGTGCCGATTGCGGTGTTCGTGAAGGAGAAGCCGGCCGGTTCGGTCGACATCCTCAACGACGAGGCCGTGAACCGCCGCATCACGGAGGCTTTCACGCAAGCTGGCGCCGATGCCTGGTATGCGGAAGGGGCGGCCGAACGCTTTCTCGGAGAGCGCGCCAAAGAGGGCTGGAAGAAAGTCGACGACATTCTCGATGTCTGGTTCGATTCCGGCTCCACGCATGCTTTCGTGCTGGAGGATGCGCAGAATTTCCCGCAACTGGCCGGCATCGAACGCAAACCTGCGGGGAAAGATTCGGTGATGTATCTCGAAGGCTCCGACCAGCATCGCGGCTGGTTCCAGTCTTCGCTTCTGGAAAGCTGCGGCACGCGCGGCGTTGCGCCCTTCGATATGGTGCTGACGCATGGCTTCGTGCTCGACGAGCACGGCCGCAAGATGTCTAAGTCGCTCGGCAACACGGTCGCGCCGCAGGACGTCATCAAGAATTCCGGCGCCGATATCCTGCGCATGTGGGCGTGCGCGTCCGATTACGCCGACGACCTGCGCATTGGACCGGAAATCCTGAAGACCAATGTCGAGACCTATCGCAAGCTGCGCAACACCATCCGCTGGATGCTGGGCGCGCTCGCGCATTTCCACGAGGACGACCGTATCGCCCACAAGGACATGCCCGAACTCGAGCGGCTGATGCTGCACCGGCTCTCCGAACTCGATACGCTGATCCGTCAGGCCTATGCCGAGTTCGATTACAAGCGCATCTTCGCGCAGCTCACCGCCTTCATGACCAGCGACCTGTCGGCGTTCTATTTCGACATCCGCAAGGACGCGCTGTATTGCGATGCGCTCTCGTCGAAAAAGCGCAAGGCGGCGCTGACCGTGATCGATCATCTGTTCCGCGGCACCGTGAAGTGGCTGGCGCCGATGCTCTGCTTCACCGCGGAAGAGGCGTGGCTGTCGCGCTATGGCGAGGACGCGCCGTCGGTGCATCTGCAGGCCTTCCCTGCTGCGCCTGCGGAATGGCGCGACGATGCGCTGGCGGAAAAGTGGCGCGCCATTCGCGCCATCCGCCGCGTCGTCACCGGCGCCATCGAACTCGAACGAGCCGGCAAGCGCATCGGCTCGTCGCTGGAAGCGGCGCCCGTTGTGCATGTGGCGGATGCGGAGCTTTTCGCGGCCATCGTCGATGCCGATCTCGCGGAGATCTGCATCACCTCGGCGGCGACGCTCGTGGAAGGCGAGGGGCCTGCGGAGGCATTCCGGCTCGACGATGTGCGCGACGTTGCAGTCATGCCGTTGCGCGCCGAGGGAAAAAAATGCGCGCGCTCCTGGAAGATCACCGACAGCGTCGGCTCAGATCCGCAATACCCCGACGTGACGCCGCGCGACGCGCAGGCCTTGCGCGAATGGGAATCCCTGCGCAACGCGGCGGAATAGGGCGCAGATGAAGAAACTGTCCGCCTATCTCTGGGGCCCGTTCAGCCGCGACGGGCTCACAATCGTGCTGATCGTTTTTCTGCTCGATCAGGCGAGCAAGCTGTGGCTGCTTTACGGTTTCGATCTCGCGGCGCGCGGGCGGGTGCCGGTGCTGCCGTTCTTCGATCTGGTGCTGGTCTGGAACAAGGGCATCAGCTACGGGCTGTTCGCGCAGGACGGTCC
>JAEVZN010000190.1 GCA_023392205.1 Pseudomonadota bacterium | reverse complement strand
GACACCATCAGGCCCACGCGCAAAGACACGCGCAGGGCCAGCCACCCCGCAACCCGCAATCCAAAGGCCGCCGCGCTGCCCCCTCCGGCGATTACACGCTGGTCCATGGCCGCAGGCAGGTGCGGCTGGGGCCGGTTGCCTTCTGGATTGTCGTCGGCAGCCTTGTCGTGATGGCCGGCTGGTCGATCCTGACGGGAACCTATTTTGCTTTCCACGACGATGTTCTCAAACGCCTGATCGCCCGCCAGGCGGAAATGCAATACGCCTACGAGGACCGCATCGCGGAGTTGCGCGCGCAGGTCGATCGCATCACCAGCCGCCAGATGCTGGATCAGGAGCAATTCGAGCAGAAGCTCGAACAGATCGTCCGCAAACAATCCGTCCTCGAACAGCGCGCCTCGACGCTTGGTACATTGCCGGACATGACGCCCACCGGATCGATTCCGAAATCGAACCGCAGCGAATCCGGACGCAATCCGAAGCCCGCCCCCATCAACGATACGGTGATCTTCCAGGCGCCCGCCGACCGCGAGGCGAGGCTGGAATCGCGGGTCACGCCCGCGCTCAATCTGCGCAGCGCGGCGCGTAGCCGTGGCGGCGTCGAGGGCACACTTTGGCGGATCAGGGATTCGCTCGAGCGGATGGAAAGCCAGCAATTGTCTGCGCTCACCGCCCTGGAGGAAACACTCGATTCCCGGGCCCGACGCCTGCGAAGCGTTCTGGCCGATCTCGGTGTCAACCCCGGCAAGCCACTGCCCACGCCTGCGCCGCTGACCACCGGCGGCATCGGCGGCCCCTTCGTGCCCGCCGGCGCGGGCATGGATCAGAAAATCTTCGAACGCCATCTGTCACGCATCAACACGTCTCGCCTGCATGTCGACAAGCTCACCCGCGCCGTGTCGGAGCTGCCGGTGCGCAAGCCGGTGCAGGGCGACATCGACATGTCATCCGGCTTCGGCATGCGGGTGGACCCGTTCCTGCGATCGCCTGCCCTCCACACCGGCCTCGACATGCGCGGCGATACCGGAGATCCCGTGCGTGCACCCGCCAATGGCCGGGTGACGGTTGCCGGGAACAATGGCGGCTATGGCAAGATGGTCGAACTCAATCACGGCAACGGAATCACGACGCGCTACGCGCATCTGCACACGATCGAGGTGAAGGTCGGCGATCGCGTCCGTATCGGCCAATTGATCGGCAGGATCGGATCGACCGGCCGCTCTACGGGACCGCATCTGCATTACGAAACACGCGTGAACGGCGAACCCGTAGATCCGCAGAGATATCTGCGCGCGGGCATACGCCTCGGGCTGCATTGACGCGCGGGTCCGGCCCTCCACAGGATATGCACCGCGACCCTTCGTGACTTGACATCGGGTGTGGATAGGTCACGCTGACCCCGCACCGGATTGATCCGGCAGCGCTCATTGAGCACGGAGGTCGTAATGGAACCACCGTCGCATCGGGCCGCGATGATCTCCGACGATTTCGTTCGGACGGCGGCGTAGCGGCTTGAACCACGAACGGCGAACCGGGACGGGTCTTCAGGGGCTACAGCAGTAGGGCAATGCCCCACATCAGGCCCGCCCGGTGAGGCTTTGCAGCATTTGCCAGCCCGACCTTCGCCTCCCCGCGCAACGATGTCCTTGTCGTTTCCGGAACGCCCGCAAATTCGGTTGAGCCGTTACTCCACGTCCTCGACATGTTCCGGTCCGCCGCCGAAGGCTTTTTGCGCCAGTGCCGCGGCCATGAACTGATCGAGATCGCCATTCAGCACGCCGCCGGTATCCGATGTTGCAAGACCAGTGCGCAGATCCTTCACCATCTGATAGGGCTGCAGCACATAGGACCGGATCTGGTGTCCCCAGCCGATGTCGGTCTTGAGCGCATTGTCGGCGGCCGCCTTCTCTTCGCGCTTCTTCAACTCGGCTTCGTAAAGCTTGGCGCGGAGCATGTCCCAGGCTTTGGCCCGGTTCTTGTGCTGCGATCGATCGGCCTGACAGGCCACCACCGTGTTGGTCGGTATGTGAGTCAGGCGGACCGCGGAATCCGTCTTGTTAACGTGCTGACCGCCAGCCCCCTGTGCGCGCATGGTATCGACGCGGACGTCCGATTCCTTGATGTCGATCACGATCCGGTCGTCCACCACCGGATAGATCCGCGCATTCGCAAACGACGTATGCCGGCGCGCATTGGAATCGAACGGCGAAATGCGCACCAGCCGGTGCACACCGTTCTCCGACTTCAGCCAGCCGTAAGCGTTATGGCCGGAAATCTTGACGGTCGCCGATTTGATCCCGGCCTCTTCGCCGGGTGACTCCTCGAGATACTCCACCTTGTAGTCATGCTGCTCGGCCCAGCGCACGAACATGCGCAGCAGCATATTGGCCCAATCCTGGCTCTCGGTGCCGCCGGCACCGGCATGCACTTCGACAAACGTATCGTTGGAATCCGCTTCGCCCGACAACAGCGCTTCCAGCTCGCGGCGGGCTACCTCGGCTTTCATCCTGCGCAGAGACTGTTCGGCTTCCTCGACGACAGATTGATCTTTCTCGGCCTCGCCGAGTTCGATCAGGGTCACATGGTCTTCGAGTTCGCGTTCGAAGCGGCCGATGGCGTTGAGCTGGTCCTCGAGCGCATTGCGCTCCTGCATGACCTTGGAGGCCCGCTGCGGATCGTTCCAGAGATCGGGGTCTTCGGCGGTGTGGTTCAGTTCAGCGAGGCGGGCATTGGCGGCATCGAAGTCAAAGATGCCTCCTCAGCAGCCCGACAGACCGCTTGATATCCTCAACGATTGACTGTGTTTCCGCGCGCATATCAACCTCGGCGGCGGGACCGGATCCCCGCTCATGTTCAGTGCGCGGATGTAACGATTGTGGTCCGCAATGGCAACCGGAAGCCCGTCATTTCGGTGGGTCGTTTCAGCCGCCCGGATCGCGGGCCGACACGGTTCAACCGCATCGGCCGCAACGCTTAATGCAGACCGCCGAGGCCCGGCCGGAATAGACGTTCGAAGGGATTCATCGACCGCTGCGGTGCAGGCGCCTGGGTCGGTGGCGGACCGCCGGCCGGCTCGAACGATCGTCCGCTGTCCATGTCCGAATAACCGACGACCGAATAAGAATCCGGCGGCGCGGTGCCGGGCTTGAAGGCTTCAAGAATCACGCGCTCGGCGCCGGGGCCCGCCCGCATCCCGCTCTTCGGGTCGATGCGGATCAGCTTGATCCCGGCTGGCACCCGGAACGGAATGGCCGGCTTGTCGGCAAGCGCCGTTTTCAGGAAGTCGCGCACGATCGGCGCCGCCAATTGACCGCCCGTCGAACCGCGCCCCATCGGCTTGGGCCGATCGAAGCCCAGATAGACCCCGACCGCGAGATCGGGCGAGAAGCCCACGAACCAGGCGTCCTTCTCTTCGTTGGTGGTGCCGGTCTTGCCAGCCACCGGCTTGCCGACCTCGCGCAACGTGGTGGCAGTGCCGCGCAGGACGACGCCTTCCATCATCGATGTGATCTGATAGGCCGTCATCGGATCGATGACCTGCTCGCGCCGGTCGATCAATGTCGGCTCGGGCTGGTTATTCCAGCGGTCGGCCTCGCAGCCGCGGCATTCACGCTGATCGTGCCGGTAGATGGTGTGGCCATAACGGTCCTGGATGCGGTCGATCAGCGTCGGCTTGATGCGGCGGCCGCCATTGGCAAACATGGAATAGGCGGCAGTCATGCGCAGCACCGTCGTCTCGCCGGCTCCGAGCGCGAAGGACAGATAGGGCGGCAGATCGTCGTAGATTCCGAAGCGCTTCGAATATTCGGTGATCAGCGGCATGCCGACATCCTGTGCCAGCCGCACTGTCATGACGTTGCGGGAATGTTCGATCCCGAAGCGCAGGGTCTGCGGGCCATAGAACTTGCCCGCGGAATAATTCTGCGGCGCCCAAACGCCAACACCCGGTCCCTGATCGATCTCCAGCGGCGAATCCATCACCACCGTGGACGGCGTGTAGCCGTTGTCGAGTGCAGCTGCATAAACGAACGGCTTGAAGGAGGAGCCGGGTTGGCGCAGCGCCTGCGTGGCGCGATTGAACTGGCTCTGATCGAAGGAGAAGCCGCCGACCATTGCCAGCACCCGGCCCGTCCACGGATCCATGACGGTGATCGCACCGCTGACTTCAGGCACCTGCCGGAGCCGGTATTGGGTATTCTCGTCTTCGGGGGCATCCTTGGCGGCCAGCGGTTCGACATAGATCACATCGCCCGGCTCGAGCACCTGATTGACTTTGGTGGGTGCGCGTCCGCGCGTCGGACCGGTCGCGGCCTTGGCCCATTTGACACCGTCGAGGGGAACGATCCCGACCCGGCGCTCGCGCACCACTGCGCCACCCGGTTCGCGGCCCGGCTGGAAGCCAATGCGCGCGGACTGGTCGGACGTTTCAAGGACCACCGCCATGCGCCAGCCGATATCCGACAATGCTTTCACTTCGGCGAGCTTCACACCCCAGTCGCCGGTAATGTCGAGTTTCTGAACCGCGCCGCGATAGCCCTGGTTCTCGTCGTACCGCGTCAGCCCTGCTGCGAGCACATTACGTGCGTGCACCTGCAGCTTCGGGTCAAGTGTCGCACGGACCGAGAGACCGCCTTCATAGAGCTTCTTCTCGCCATAGCGGTCATAGATCTCGCGGCGCACTTCCTCGGCGAAATATTCCGCGCCGAAAACATGCGAACCGGTGGTGCGTGCGGTGACGGCAAGCGCTTCCTTCTTGGCCGCATCGCCCTCCTCCGCCTTGAGATGGCCGTTCTCGACCATGCGGTCGATCACGTAGTTGCGGCGTTCGACCGCGCGATCGCGCTGGCGGAAAGGATGCAGGCTGGATGGCGCCTTGGGAAGAGCCGCGAGATACGCGGCCTCGGCCACGTCGAGTTCATGCACCGACTTGTCGAAATACAAAAGCGACGCTGCGGCGATGCCGTAGGCGGAAAAGCCGAGATAGATCTCGTTCAGATACAGCTCGAGAATTTTGTCCTTGGTATAGGCGCGCTCGATCTTCATCGCGAGCAGCGCTTCCTTGATCTTGCGGTTGAACGACACTTCGTTGGTCAGCAGGAAGTTTTTCGCGACCTGCTGGGTGATCGTCGAGGCGCCCTGGGGACGGCGATTGGTGCCGTAATTTTGAATAAAAAGGATGCCTGCCCGCGCAATGCCGTGGAAATCGAGACCGCCATGCTCGTAGAAATTCTTGTCCTCGGCCGAGAGGAAGGCGTGAATGACCCTCTTCGGCACTGCCTGGATCGGAAGATAAAGCCGTCGCTCGCGCGCATATTCCGCGACCAGCGATCCGTCGGTCGCGTGCACCCGCGTCATGACCGGCGGCTCGTAATCCTGCAATTGCGAATAATCCGGCAGGTCCTTCGAGTAATGCCACATCATGCCGGCGACGCCGGCCACCCCGACCAGGAACAGGATGGTTCCGACGGCGAACAGGAAGCCGAAAAAGCGCAGCATCAGTCTCATGACGGATCAACCATTCGAAATTCGGCCGGCGCGGGCCTATGCCCGTGCGGACGCCAGACCTCCGACATTACCGCAAAATATGCGATGCGTCCCCCATTCCGGCGAGTCATGCGCCGCGAATTCTTGTTTGGTCGCCGGTTTTTATGGTGAAACTGAGGCTCCTGCCGCCCGCAGCGCCACCCGCCCCGACCTCAGCCGTCGTCAGCGCCGTCCCGCCGCGCTGCCGGCAAGCCGTGTCCGGAAGAACTGGTCCACCGCCTGCACCATGCTGGCCGCAGCCTTGCCCCGCCAGGCATCCGAGGTGAGCAGCTTGAGATCGTTGCGGTTGGTCATATAGCCGAGTTCGACCAGCACCGAGGGTACATCCGGCGATTTCAGCACCACGAAGCCGGCCGATTTCAGTGGCTTCTTGTGCAGACGCACACTGTTGCGCAATTCGCCGACCAGCAGCCGCGCGAAGGCATGCGAGAAGGTCTTGGTCTCGCGATGGGCCAGGTCGAACAGGATGTCGGCGACATCGTCCGGTTCCTTGGCGAGATCGATGCCGGCAATCACGTCCGAGCGGTTCTCGGCCTCGGCGAGTTTCGCGGCTTCGGCGTCCGATGCGGTATCGGACAGCGTGTAGATCGTGGCGCCCTGCACCTCGCTGCCGGCCTTAGGCAGAGCGTCGGCATGAATTGACATGAACAGCGCCGCCTGCCGCTGGCGGGCGAACCTCACACGCTCCGACAGAGGTATGAAGGTGTCGTCGGTACGGGTCATCGCCACGCGATAGCGCCCGGTCTTTTCCAGCACCTCGCGTAAGGTGACCGCGAAATCGAGCACCACGTCCTTTTCCAGAATCTCGCCATTTCCCGCTTTGGTCCCGGTATCGGGCCCGCCATGCCCCGGATCGAGCACGATCAGCGGACGTGGATCGCCGGACGGCTTTTCCGACGTACTGACACTTGCGCGCAGATCGGGCGCCCGCGACGCGCTGCGTTCCAGCGCAAGCCGGCGCAGGAAGGAATCGCGGTCGGTGACGCTCAGATCGAGCACCAGCCGCGCCGGCTGTCCGTCGCGCGCGTCCAGAACCGCCGCCTTTTCAATCCGCACCGGCTGGGTCACGTCAATGACGATCCGAGAGCCGCCCGCCATCACCAGCCCGTAGCGATAGGCCTTGATCAGGCCGCGGCCGCGATCGCCGGTCCGGGCCGGAAGCTGGAACACGGTCTGCGGAATATCCACCACCACCCGGTAGGGATCGGCCAGCGTGAACGCACGCACGGCGATATTGCGCGTCACTT
>JAEVZN010000188.1 GCA_023392205.1 Pseudomonadota bacterium | reverse complement strand
CATAGACGGTATCGTTCAATTCGCCGACGTCGAAGTCGGCAATCATGCCCGATGCCGTCATGATGGCCAGCGCACCGGCCGCCGCTTTCAGATAACTCATTGCCGCACCCTCTCTTCGCAACATTGAAACGTATTGCCGAAGTCCCCTGCGCGTCCTGTCAAGGCCCGCTACAGCAGGCATGGTGCTAAAGATGTCGGCCGACTGTTCGGTGTCGACACCGTGTCAGAACAAAGACCGGCCCTCACGGCTGCGTGAATCCTGTTTGGAAGCGTTGCAATGCTGCATAGCCGAAGATGCGCGCGCGTCGCGGGACTGTCGTCACCGCGTCGTCACAACGTCATCGCGCTGGCACATGCATGATGGCAGATGACGGCCTGCACGACCGCCCTGCGGCCTTGCCCGCCGGCCGCCATGTCCCGCGCCATGATTTACATCATCGACGCGCGCGTTGCCGCGTGTTACGTCCGCTGCCGTCTTCAACGCACGCGGCCGGACGTCCCATGATCAAAGAGCCCATCCTCGATATTGCCCACCTTGCCCACCTCGAAATCCTCACGCCGAAATTCGAGGAAAGCCGCAACTTCTTCATCAATGTCCTGGGCATGACGCAGAGCGCCGAAAAGGGTGACAGCGTCTATCTGCGCGGGTGGGACGATTACGAAATGTATTCGCTCAAGCTCACGGCGGCGAAAACATCCGGCCTCAAGCATGTCGCCTATCGCTGTCGTACGCCGCAGGCGCTGGAGCGCCGCGCTGCCGCGCTGAAGGGCTCGGGGTTCGATATCGGCTGGACCGACGGCGATGTGGGCCACGGCAAGACCTTCATCTGCAAGGACCCCGACGATCACGTCATCGAGCTATATTACGAAACCGAATGGTATCAGGCCCCGCCGGACAAGAAGCCGGCACTGAAGAACCAGGCGCAGCGTTTTCCCGCCCGCGGCGCCAATGTGCGCCGGCTCGATCACTGGAACGGGCTTGCGGTAGACATCAAGGCGAACCGGATTTTCTATGAGGATTATCTCGGCTTCCGGCTGACCGAGACGATCATCCTCAATGACGGCTCGGAAGCCGCGATCTGGATGACGGCGACCAACAAGACCTACGACTTCGCCTATACGCGCGACCATACCGGCACCAAGGGCCGCTTCCACCACATCACCTATGCGCTCGACACGCGCGAAGAGATCCTGCGTGCCGCCGATATCTTTCTGGAGAACGGGGTGCATATCGAGACCGGACCGCACAAGCATGCGATCCAGCAGACCTTCTTCCTCTATGTGTACGAGCCGGGCGGCAATCGCGTCGAAGTCGCCAATGCCGGTGCGCGCCTGATCCTGGCGCCGGACTGGAAGCCGATCGTGTGGACCGAGGACGAGCGCAGGAAGGGCCAAGCCTGGGGACTGAAGACCATCGAATCCTTCCACACCCACGGCACGCCGCCAGTCGAGGCGAAGGGGCATTAGCGCGCGGTGACCATCCCCACCACGCCCCTGCCCTCCGGCGAGCCGGTGCCCGTGTTCGGGCTTGGCACATGGATGATGGGCGAGAACGAGAAGAAGCGCGCCGATGAAGTTGCGGCGCTGAAACTCGGACTGGATCTCGGCGCAACCCTGATCGACACCGCGGAAATGTACGGCCACGGCGAGGCCGAAAGCATCGTCGGCGAGGCTGTGGCCGGCCGCCGCGATGGCCTTTTTATCGTGAGCAAGGTGCTGCCCGAACATGCCGCGCGCAAGGACACGAGAGAGGCCTGCGAGCGGAGCCTGAAGCGGCTGCGCACCGACCGCATCGATCTCTACCTTCTGCATTGGCGTGGCTCCACGCCGCTCGAACATACCTTGCAGGCTTTTCTCGAATTGCAGCGTGAAGGCAAAATCCGCCATTGGGGCGTGAGTAATTTCGACACCGACGACATGGAGGAATTGCTGGCGCTTCCCGGCGGCGATGGCTGTGCCACCAATCAGGTGCTCTACAACCTTAAGCGCCGGAAGCTGGAATACGATCTCGCGCCGCTTTTGCGCGCGCGGCAAATCCCGCTGATGGCCTATTCGCCCATTGAACAGGGGCGCCTGCTGAGGAATCCGGCGCTGATTGCGGTGGCCGAGCGCCATGGCGTCAGCGCGGCGCAGGTCGCTCTGGCCTGGCTATTCGGCAAGCCCGGAACCATCGTTATTCCGAAAGCCACAAATCCGGACCATCTGCGCGAGAATTTCGCGTCGCTCGATCTCAGGCTCTCCGACAACGACCGGGCCGAACTCGACCGCGCTTTCCCGCCGCCGCAGGAGAAATTTCCGCTGGAGATGCTATAAGCTCCTCCATGACCGATTTTTCAGCGCTGAAAACGGGTCTGAAGGGCCAGGCCAGCATTCTGGTCGGCGAGGAGCAGACCGCGCCGCGCGTCGGTTCGGGGCGCGTGCGCGTACTCGCGACGCCGGTCATGATCAACATGATGGAAGCCGCTGCCCTCGACGCCATCGAGAGCCTGCTGCCCGAGGGGCACCAGAGCCTCGGCACGCATCTCGATGTTGGTCACTATGCGGCGACGCCGGTCGGCATGACGCTGCGTGCGACCGCCGAGGGCACGGCAGTCGATGGCCGCAACGTGACCTTCCGCGTCGAGGCCTTCGACGATCGCGAGCGCGTCGGCGATGGAACGCATTCGCGGGTCGTGGTGAATGTCGAGCGCTTCGACGCGCGCATTCAGAAGAAACTCAAAACCTGACCATCAAGGCGAACCATGGCACCGAGGATAGCGTTCATCGGCTTCGGCGAAGCCGGCCAGGCCATGGCCGCAGGACTGCGCGACGAGGGCGTCGCGGACATTTCTGCCTACGATATCCTGTTTCCACAAGATTCTGGCGCGCCGCTGCGCGAGGCGGCCACGGGGGTTGGCGTTAAAATCGCGGCGAATGCGGCCGATGCCGTGCGCGACTCGGAGATCGTGATTGCTGCCGTCACCGCAGAATCCAGCGAGGACGCGGCGCGTTCCGTCGCCGGCCATATGCAGCGCGATGCCTTCTATCTCGATGTCAATTCGGTCTCGCCCGGCCGCAAACAGGGCAATGCCGCGCTGATCGGCGCCGGCGCGAATTATCTCGATGTCGCCATCGTGGCGGCCATCCATCCGGCGCGCCACAAATCGCCGATGTTGCTGGCAGGCCCGCATGCTCCTGAAGCCGGGAAGCTACTCTCCACACTCGGCATGAATACACAGATCGTCGGCGACGATATCGGGGCGGCCGCCGCCATCAAGATGATCCGCAGCGTGATGATCAAGGGCATCGAGGCGCTGACCGCGGAATGCTTTATCGCGGCGACGCGCGCGGGTGTGGTGCAGGCGGTGGCAAGTTCACTGCGCAACAATTATCCGGGCGTCGATTGGGACAAGATGTCGGAATACAATGTCGAGCGCATGGTCAGTCACGGCATCCGGCGGGCGGCGGAAATGCGCGAGGTGGCAGCCACCTTGCGCGAGCTCGGCGTGGCGCCGCGGATGACCGAGGGCACCATCGCACGGCAGCAGGCGCTCGGGGAATGCGGCCGCGCCCCTGAGCTGAAGGCCGCAATCGCCGAGGGCCGCGAGGCCTTGCTCGCGGCTGTCAGCGACGCGGCCGGCCGGGAGAGCTGAGCCGTGCCTCAGGTCATTCCGGTACGATGCCGGCGCTCTCGGCCACCTTCCTGAAGGTCGCGATTTCGGATTCAATCCGTCCCGTCAGCGCCGCACCCGGCGTCCCGGCTGGTTCGACTCCGAGCGTCTTCATGCGGCTTTGCACATCCGGCAATCCGACAATGCGGATGACTTCGGCTTCCAGCTTCTTCACCACATCCGGCGGCGTTCCGGCCGGTGCAAACAGTGCCGACCACAGCGCCATGTCGAAGCCCGGCACGCCGGATTCGGCGATGGTCGGCACATCCGGCAGGCTCGGCACGCGCTTGGCCGTAGTGACCGCCAGCGCCTTGAGCTTGCCGGCCTGCACCTGCGGCAGCACCGCCGAGATATCGCCGAATGTCAGCGACACTTCATTGGCGACCACACCGAGCACCGCAGGCGCACTGCCCTTGTAGGGCACGTGTTGCAGCTTGATCCCGGCCTGCTGGGCGAAATGCTCGGTCACGATCCGGAACGAACTGGCGGCCGACGAGTAATTGAGCTTGCCGGGATCCGCTTTCGCGAGCGCGATCAGTTCCTGAATCGAATTGGCCGGCACGGACGGGTTTACCGCAACGATGAGCGGGAAGACGCCGATCATCGCAACCGGCGCGAAATCCTTCACCGGGTCATAGCTGACATTCTTCAGCAGCACCGGATTGACGGTCATGGCGCTGCTCGGCCCGACCAGCAAGGTCAGCCCGTCCGGCGCCGACCGCTTCACGGCATCCACCGCGATCACGCCGCTGGCACCGGGCCGGTTCTCTACGATAAACGACTTGCCGAAGGTCTCCTGCATCTTCTCTGCAAGGAGACGCGCAAGAATGTCATTGCCGCCGCCCGGTGCAAAGCCGACCGTCAGGCGCACGGTACCGGAAGGATAGCTGTCCTGCGCGACAGCCGGTGAGATTGCGAGCGCCGAAACCATCAGCGCCGAATATGTCAGCAAACGCATTCCAGACATGACGATACCCTTCTTCTATTCGATCCCGTAGCGGCCGGGCGCAATGATCC
>JAEVZN010000487.1 GCA_023392205.1 Pseudomonadota bacterium | reverse complement strand
CCTCGTACCCGTCCCGGAAGCGGCATTCAACCGATTAGACGCGCCCAACGTGGATTAGGTTCGTTCTTGAGCCCGGACTGTTTGTTCCGGTAACGTCGCCACAAGGCGGGATCCCGCCCAAAAAAATGGCCTGCGTCCAAGGAGTTGTAATGTCCCTTCCGCCTCGCCGCCCCAAGCGGCCTCATTTTACCGATCAGGAAGCCCTTCTGTTCCATTCCGAAGGCCGCCCCGGCAAGTTGGAGGTGGTCGCCACCAAGCCGATGGCCACCCAGCGCGATTTGTCCCTGGCCTATTCGCCGGGTGTTGCGGTTCCGGTCCTGGCCATCGCCGAGGACGAGAGCCGCGCCTACGATTACACGACCAAGGGCAATTTCGTCGCGGTCATCACAAACGGCACTGCCATTCTGGGGCTCGGCAATCGCGGAGCACTGGCCGCAAAGCCGGTGATGGAAGGCAAGGCGGTGCTGTTCAAGCGCTTCGCCGACATCGATTCCATCGATCTGGAAGTCTCCACCGAAGATCCCCAGGCCTTCATCGATTGCATCAAGCTGCTCGGCAAAAGCTGGGGCGGGATCAATCTCGAAGACATCAAGGCACCGGAATGCTTCATCATCGAGCAGCGGTTGCGCGAATTGCTCGAGGTTCCGGTCTTTCACGACGACCAGCACGGCACCGCCATCATCGCTGCAGCGGGCCTCCTCAACGCGCTTGCGCTGACCGGCCGTGACGTCAAAACCACCAAACTCGTCTGCAACGGCGCCGGCGCCGCCGGCATTGCCTGCCTGGAATTGCTGGAAGCGATCGGCTTTCCGCACGAGAACCTGATCCTGTGCGACACCAAGGGCGTCATCTATCAGGGACGCTCCGACGGCATGAACCAGTGGAAGTCGGCGCATGCGGTGAAGACCGATGCGCGCACACTGGCCGATGCGCTGGGCGACGCCGACGTCTTTTTCGGCCTGTCCGCCAAAGGTGCGGTGACCAAGGATATGGTGCGCACCATGGCCGATCAGCCGATCATCTTTGCGATGGCCAATCCGGATCCCGAGATCACCGCAGAAGAGGTCGCCGAAGTGCGCGATGATGCCATCATGGCGACGGGACGCTCCGACTACCCGAACCAGATCAACAACGTGTTGGGCTTTCCCTATATTTTCCGTGGCGCACTGGATGTACGTGCCACCACCATCAACATGGAAATGAAGATTGCTGCAGCCCATGCGCTGGCCGATCTCGCACGGGAGGACGTGCCGGACGAAGTGGCCGCCGCCTATGGCGCTCGCCCAAAATTTGGGCCGGATTACATCATTCCGGTGCCTTTCGATCCGCGGCTGATCTCTTTCGTTCCCCCTGCCGTCGCCAAGGCGGCGATGGAAACCGGCGTCTCGCGCAAGCCGATCGTCGACATGGAGGCCTATCGCCAGCAATTGCGCACGCGTCGCGATCCGGTGGCCGGCGTACTTCAGCGGGTCTTCGATCGTCTGCGGCGCTCGCCCAAACGCGTGGTGTTCGCAGAAGGCGAAGAGGAGCAGGTGATCCGCGCCGCAGCGAGCTTCGTTAATCAGGGGCTGGGCACAGCGCTGCTGGTCGGCCGCGAAGACCGGGTGAGCGAGACGGCAGCCGAACTTGGCGTCGAACTGGGGGGTAATATCCGCGTCGTGAATGCCCGCGTGTCCAAGCGCAATGCCGATTATGCGAGCTATCTCTACGAGCGCCTGCAGCGCAAGGGCTTCCTCGTGCGCGATTGCCAGCGCCTGGTGAATCAGGACCGCAATCACTTTGCCGCCTGTATGGTGGCGCTCGGCGATGCGGATGCGATGGTGACCGGCGTCACCCGCAATTTCTCCGTCGCGCTGGAGGATGTCCGGCGCTGCATCGATCCGAAGCCCGGCCACCGGGTGATCGGCGTGTCGATCGTGCTGGCACCACGCGGGCGCACCGTGATCGTCGCCGATACGGCGGTGACGGAAATGCCGAACGCGAAGGAACTGGCCGATATAGCGGTTGAAGTGGCAGGCGTCGCGCGCCGCCTCGGGCACGAACCGCGGCTAGCTTTGCTGGCCTTTTCGACCTTTGGTCATCCGGCCGGCGAACGCTCGGCGCATGTCCAGGAGGCTGTGCGCATCCTCGACCAGCGCCGCGTCGATTTCGAATATGATGGCGAAATGGCCGCCGATGTGGCGCTCAACCCGGAGACCCAGGCGTCGTATCCGTTCTGCCGCCTGACCGGCCCCGCCAACGTGCTGGTCATGCCGGCGTTTCATTCCGCCTCGATCTCGACCAAGCTTCTGCAGGAACTCGGCGGCTCAACCGTGATCGGTCCGATCCTGGTCGGCCTCGACCGTCCCGTGCAGATCGTGACGCTTGGCGCCAAGGACAGCCATCTCGTCAACATGGCGGCCCTTGCCGCCTATAACGTCAGCGGGTAAGGCCCGCGCGCGGCCACAAGCCCAACTTACCTTTGCCGGGGACCTCAAATGACAACCAAAAAGAAATTGGGCGGCGTCATCGCCGCTGTTGCAACCGTGATCGAGGATGCGGGTGCGCCCGATCATCAGCGCTCCCTGACGCTCGCCCGTCACCTGCTCGACAATGGCTGTGACGGCCTGAATGTGCTGGGCACCACCGGCGAGGCTACGTCCTTTTCGCGTGACGAGCGCATGGGGCTGATGAGCGCCTATCGCAGCAACGGCATGCCGATGGATCGGCTCATGGTCGGGACAGGCGCCGCATCCGTCTCCGATGCCATTGCGCTGACCCGGCATGCAGCCGAACTCGGCTTTGCCGGCGCGCTGGTCCTTCCGCCCTTCTACTACAAGGGCGTGCCCGATGACGGCCTCGTCGCCTATATCGATGCAATTGTGCAGGCGACCGCGGATAGTCCGATTCCGCTCTATCTGTATCACTTCCCGGCCCAGTCGGGCCTGCCCTGGCATGCGGCGCTGATCCGACGGCTGCTGGACGCTTATGGGTCGCGGCTGGCGGGACTGAAGGATTCCTCCGGGGACATGGCTTACGCCCGCGAGGCGGCCAAGGTGGCGGCCGGCTTCGATGTATTCCCATCGACCGAGGCCTGCCTGCAGGAGGCGCGAACGGGAACTTTTGCCGGCTGCATTTCCGCGACCGCCAATTGCAATGCCGACCTGTGCGCACGCGCCTGGCAATCGGGCGATATGGCGGCCCAGGAACAGGCCGTGGCGATCCGGTCGCTGTTCGACGGAAAGCCGCTGGTCTCCGGCATCAAGGCGCTGCTGGCCCATATCCATGGCGATCCGGCCATGGCGGCGGTCAGGCCGCCGCTTGCGCCGCCCTCGGCCGCCGACCGAGCAGCCGTCCTGGCCGGTTACGACGGCATTCGGGCCAAACGGGTTGCCTGACCGCCAAGACCGCGCGTGGCGGCTTTCTGCCTTTCGTTCATTGACGGACGCCGCGCCTGCTACTATAAGCGCGCGAAATGAGGCGGCGGAAATCCGCCGCATCTCTCATTTCCCTTACGACACGTCCGGGCCTGCCGCTGCGATGCCCGGACCCTTGCAACAGAGGTCTCCATGGCCAATACGAAATCGGCCAAGAAAAAGACGCGCGTGATCGCACGCCGCACTGCCATCAACCAGCATCGCCGGTCGATGATGCGCGGCTTCATCCGCAGGGTCGAGGAAGCCATTTCCGGCGGCGACCGCAATGCCGCGATGGCCGCTTTGATGGCTGCCGAACCGCAGATCATGCGCGCAAGTCAGAAGGGCATCGTTCACAAGAAGACCGCGAGCCGCAAGGTGTCGCGCCTGACCCATCGCATTGCAAAGCTCAGCGCCTGACTTCAGAACCACCAAGACAAGCATCTGTAACAAGCCCGGGCTCGCCCGGGCTTTTTTATTTTCCGGTTTGCTGAGATGGCGTCGGCCCTGACCATCATTCGATCGAAAAACCTGGATGTCGCGTCCGGAGACGCTTTCGCGCGGAGTGGCGTGGTGAAACAATCGGCTTGAGACGCGTATTTACTCAAGATCCGGTGGCCCTAGCCGTATTTTCGCTCAAGAAAAGTCACGGTAAATTAAAGCCTTAAGGACAAAGCGCGAAAGGGACTTGCGAATCTTCCGACCGCGCATCGATCGCCTGGCCCAAACGTCTTTTGGCTCCAAAATACCGCGACATGTTGCATCGCGGACATGCCCAAAAAAAGCATGCGCGATTCAAGACGTTGTGATGACAGGCCTGCAAAATATGCTGGCTTTTCGGCCACAACTGCGCTGCTCGCGGATCGCGTGACGGACAAACTCGTTGCAGTTTGGGGGGCGGCGTGTATCTTCAAAACACCGCCGCGCACTGCAGCGGCGGCCTTCAGGAAATGTTCGTGTTAAAACTCATCGACGATGAGAACGGGTGAAATGTGTCTGAATTTCTCATTACTCGAATCTGGAATGGGCGACGACGGACAGTACTTTAGGTGATCTGAACTGCTGAACTTTGCGTTGCCGCGTATTGTGTCTGGCATCGCTAGGAATGCTCCCGAAACTTCAACCTCTAGAAATAAACGGTCCACCGCGTGAGGCGCGCGGATGGCAGGGGGAGTTATGACGACGGGTCTGATGCAAAACGTTCTTGGCGGCATGCCGCAACGAACGCGTGGACATGACAATCATCAAGTAGTCTGCAGAGACAGACGGTCCCGCTGCATGCGGGTCCGGGCGGACCATCTGCAATCTACGGCACGCAGCGCCGTATCCATCCGCGCCGCAGATTGTCCTGGCAGTCGTCAGTAGCGTTTTCGGTAAACAGGATCTGCAGCCGGCCACAACTCCGCTTCGGCTGATCAACATTCATCGCAGCACGAACGGACGGCCCGGCCAACGGCAAGGGACGACGGCGTCCTGTACTTAAAATTTTTCGACTTTCGGGAGAGGCACCGAAATGACGAACTTGGAGCAAGAGCGTTGGTCCCGAGTGAAGGGCCGGCTCAAGGCTGAAGTTGGTGAGGATATTTTTTCGAGCTGGTTCGCACGTATGGACCTTGAGGCTTTGGAAAAGGATACAGCGCGGCTGTCGGTTCCGACCCGCTTTCTAAAAAGCTGGATTCAGTCGCATTACGGCGACCGCGTGCTCCGGTGCTGGCAGGCTGAGGAGGACCGCGTGCAGCGGATCGAGCTGACCGTACGGACCGCTGCGATCAAGCTGCCGCCCGTGAAGGCGCGCTGTGAAGATACCGGCGAAGCTTCGCGCAATCACGCTGGCTCAAATGACAGGCAGAATGGCGCCGCAGACCTTCGGCTGCCTGTGGCTTCGACCAGCATGCCGGTCTCGGCCGCGCATGAGGCATCGGGTGGCTCGCCGCTCGATCCGCGGCTGACTTTCGAGACATTCGTTGTCGGTCGCTCCAACACGCTGACGCACGCCGCCGCAAAGCAGGTCGCAACCGCGCGCCGCGGCGATCTGGTGATGTTCAATCCACTCTACATTCACGCCGGCGTGGGCCTGGGCAAGACGCATCTGCTGCAGGCAATCACCTGGGCCGGAAATGCCGGCACCGAGCGTAAGGTGCTGTACCTGACCGCCGAGCGCTTCATGTATGGGTTCGTTTCGGCGCTGAAGAGTCAAAACGCAATCGCCTACAAGGAAGCCCTGCGCGGGATCGACGTGCTGGTGATCGACGATCTGCAATTCCTCACCGGCAAAAATATGCAGGCGGAATTCTGCCATACGCTCAACGCCCTGATAGATGCCGGCCGTCAGGTCGTGATCGCTGCCGACCGCCCGCCCGCGGATTTGGAGTCCTTGGACGATCGCATGCGCTCGCGGTTGGCCGGCGGACTGGTTGTCGAGATGGCACCGCTGGGCGAGGAACTGCGCTTCGAGATCCTGAGAAACCGTATTTCCGCAGCACGTCAGCATCACCCGGGCTTCGACGTACCCGAGACAGTGGTGTCCTATATTTCCAAATCCATCACCCATAACGGTCGCGATCTGGAAGGCGCGCTGAACCGCCTGCTCGCCTTGAGCAAGCTGACCTCTCAGCCGGTGACCCTCGAAGTCGCGGAACGCGAAGTGAAGGATCTGATCCGCCCGCAGGAACCCAAGCGGGTCAAGATCGAGGACATCCAACGGATCGTGGCCCGCCAATACAACGTCAGCAGATCGGACCTGCTATCCTCGCGCCGGACAGCCAATGTGGTCCGGCCGCGCCAGGTGGCCATGTATCTCGCCAAGACCATGACCTTGCGATCGCTGCCGGAAATCGGCCGCCGCTTCGGCGGGCGTGACCACACCACGGTCCTGCATGCGGTCCGCAAGATCGAAAATCTGATCGGCAACGACACGTCGCTTGCGGACGAGATCGAGGGGCTGAAGCGGATGCTCCAGGACTAACAGGGTCTCTGATGCGCCCCAGAAGAAGCTTGCTACCCGCGCTTCTTCACGGCACTTTCCCCTCCCCCGGCCGTCCGGCGATCCGCTGGCGGCCGGTCCTCGTCACCGCGGCCGTTCACGGACGCGTCAGGGTTTCCGGACATGAAAGTCACCGTCGAGCGCGCACAATTGCTGAAATCGCTCGGTCACGTGCATCGCGTGGTCGAGCGCCGCAACACCATCCCGATCCTTGCCAACGTGCTGATCCGCGCCGACCGCGGCAAGCTGTCGCTCAAGGCTACCGATCTCGACCTTGAGGTCAACGAGACGATCGCCGCCGAGGTCTCGCCCGGCGGTTCCACCACCGTACCCGCGCACATGATCTACGACATCGTGCGCAAATTGCCGGAAGGCTCGCAGGTCGTGATCGAGGCGTCGGGCGAGCGCAGCGTGCTGACCATCCGCGCCGGGCGTTCACGTTTTACGTTGCAGACATTGCCGGAAAGCGATTTTCCGGATCTGAATGCCGGAGACATGACGCACAGTTTCGCGCTGCCGGCCGCCGATCTGAAGAAGATGATCGACAAGACCCAGTTCGCGATCTCCACCGAAGAGACCCGCTATTACCTGAACGGCATTTATCTGCACCCCGCCACCAGCGGCAAAGCCGAAATGCTGCGGGCCGTCGCAACAGACGGGCACAGGCTCGCACAATTCGAGATTCCGGTGCCGTCGGGGGCCAACGGCATGCCCGGCGTGATCGTACCGAGAAAGACCGTCGGCGAGGTCATGCGGCTGATCGAGGTCAGCGATCAGGATATCGGCGTCGAATTGTCGGTATCGAAAATCCGCTTCACGATCGGCGACGTGGTGCTGACTTCGAAGCTGATCGACGGAACGTTTCCGGATTATGCGCGGGTCATCCCGCTCGGCAACGACAAGCTGCTGCAAGTCGACAAGACCGAATTCGAGCACGCAGTCGATCGAGTTTCCACCGTGTCCAGCGAACGCGGCCGTGCGGTCAAACT
>JAEVZN010000180.1 GCA_023392205.1 Pseudomonadota bacterium | reverse complement strand
CTCGATCTCGGCACCAACAATTGCCGTCTGCTGGTGGCGCGCGCGACCCAAGATGGGTTTCGGGTCATCGACGCCTTTTCCCGCATCATCCGGCTGGGGGAGGGAATCACCGCCTCCGGGCGGCTCGGCGAGCCCGCTATCGCCCGCGCCGTCGAAGTTCTGTCGATCTGCCGGGACAAGATGCGCAACCGCGGCGTCACCCGTTCGCGCCTGATCGCCACCGAAGCCTGCCGACTCGCCACCAATGGGGTCGACTTTCTCGACCATATCCGGCGCGAGGTCGGCATCGAGCTTGAAATCGTCGACCGCGAAACCGAGGCGATGCTGGCTGCGACCGGATGCACGCCGCTGATCGACCCGGAGGCCGAAGGCGCCATCCTGTTCGATATCGGCGGTGGCTCCTCGGAGATCGCAAGGCTCGGACGGTCGCGGGCATCGCGTCGCGGACCGCCGGAACCGGACATGCATGGCTGGATTTCGCTGCCGCTCGGTGTCGTCACATTGGCCGAACGGCATGGCGGGATCGATGTCACCCCGGAGATTTTCGAGACCATGGTGCAGGAGGTCAGCGCGCGCATGGCCGATTTCGCCCGCGCGCATGCCGAGGCCGATGTCGAAAGCCTGCATCTGCTCGGCACCTCCGGCACCGTCACCACCATTGCCGGCGTGCATCTGGGGTTGCGGCGCTACGACCGGAGGCGGGTCGATGGCTGCTGGATGCAGGACGGCGAAGTCACGCAGGTGATGGAGCGGCTGCTCGCCATGTCCTACGATGAGCGGGTCTGCAATGCCTGTATCGGTGCGGAACGGGCCGATTTGGTGCTTGCGGGCTGCGCGATCCTGGAAGCGATCCGGCGCGCCTTTCCTGCCTCGCGATTGCGTATCGCCGATCGCGGTCTGCGCGAGGGGATGCTGGTGCAGATGATGCGTGCCGACGATGTCTGGCGCGAAAGCGGGACGCATTCGTGACCGGCAAGAAAAGCTCGACGCGCGGCGGCGAACGGGAACTGAAGACACGCGTCAAATCCGGACGCGGCCGCACGCTCTCATCGAAGCTGTGGCTGGAGCGGCAGCTCAACGATCCGTTTGTCGCGCGCGCCAAGCGCGAAGGCTATCGCTCGCGCGCGGTTTACAAGCTGACCGAGATCGACGACAAATTTCATTTTCTGAAGCCCGGCGGGAATGTGGTCGATCTGGGCGCTGCACCCGGCGGATGGAGTCAGGTGGCGGCCAAGCGCGTCGGCGCGACCGAAGGCCGCGGGCGTGTGGTGGCGATCGATATTCTCGACATGGACCCGATCCCCGGCGTCGATTTTCTCAAACTCGAATTCCTCGAACCGGATGCGCCGGAGATTCTCAAAGAGCGTCTCGGCGGCAAGGCCGATGTCGTCCTGTCCGATATGGCCGCCAATGCGACCGGCCATCGCAAGACCGATCATCTGAAAATAATGGGCCTCGTTGAAGCGGCAGCCGAATTTGCCGGCGAGATTCTCAATCCCGGCGGAGCGTTTCTCGCGAAGGTTCTGCAGGGTGGCACGGAAGGCGAATTGCTGACCTTTCTCAAGCGCAGCTTCGCCAGCATCAAGCACATCAAGCCGGCCGCCAGCCGCGCCGATTCCGCGGAACTCTATGTACTCGCGACCGGCTTTCGCGGAAGCTAGACCCGTCATAAAATCGCGTTAGTCTTGAACCCGTCCGGTGGCAATTGCGGCCACCGCGCTGGAGGGCATTGCATGCGGATCGCATTTTCGGCGTGTGTCGCACTGGTCCTCGCGCTCGCGTGGCTGCCACAGCAGGCAAATGCATTCGGGGCGCTTGCCATCGATTCCAATCAGGGTCCGGGCTATGGCTTCTCGTTCCAGCAGCCGAACGAGAGCGCGGCACGGCGCGCGGCCGTGGCGAAATGCGGCGCCGATTGCAAGGCCGTCGTCTATTTCCGCAACACCTGCGCCGCCTATGCCGCCGATCAGGCCCAGGGCTCGACGGTTTACGGCTGGGCCTATGCGCCCACGCGCGACCGCGCGCAGGAACTTGCGATGAAGTATTGCGGTCAGCGCGGATCTGCATGCCAGATCCGGGTCTGGGCCTGTGAGACACCCGTCAGCAACAATGGTACCGCACGGCCGGACGAAGCGGTGATCGCGGCATTGCCGTCTGCGTCGCGCAATGCCGCGCCGCAAGCCGCCATCCAGTTGCCGCCTCAGCCCGCGCCGGTCGTAACACCCCCGCCACAACCTGCGCCGCTGCCGGCAGTCACCCCGCCACCGCTTCCGAGCTTCAGCAATGACGGTGCGCGCCGTGTCGCGCTGGTGATCGGCAACGACGATTATGAACAATTGCCGGTGCTACAGAAGGCCGCCAACGATGCGCGTGCCGTCGGAGAGGCATTGCAGCGGCTCGGCTTCGAGGTGATCCATCTGCAGAACGCCCAGCGCCGCACCATGAACCAGAAGCTGGTCGAATTCACCGGCAAGATCGGCCGCGGCGACATCGCCTTCTTTTTCTATGCCGGTCATGGCGTCGAGGTGAAAGGCATCAATTATCTGCTGCCGGTCGACACGCCGCAGGCGCGCGACGGCGAGGAGGCGCTTGTCACCGGCGAGGGCATCCCGACCGACTCGATCATCGAACGCATGCAGGAGCGCGGCGCGAAAGTGGCGCTGATGGTGCTCGACGCCTGTCGCGACAATCCGTTCCGCAGGCCGGGTACACGTGGCGTCGGCACTTCGCGGGGCCTCGGCCAGATGACGGCGCCGGAAGGCGTGTTCGTGCTTTACTCCGCAGGTCTCGGACAGACCGCGCTCGACCGGCTTTCCGACAACGATGCCAATCCCAATTCGGTGTTCACCCGCACCTTTGTTTCGCTGCTCGGAAAGCCCGGTCTCAGCCTGCAGCAGGTTGCAAAGGATACGCAGCTTGAAGTGCGAAGGCTCGCGGGGACCGTCAATCATCCGCAGATGCCGGCCTATTACGATCAGATTCTGGGTCAGTTCACACTGGTGCCGAAGCGCTAAGCGCGGCGTTCAGGTCGCGTGATTCACTTTCGACCGAATCCAGAAATCGCCGTGCGGACCGCATCTTTGGCCGATTCGACGGGGCTTGCGGGCCTCTGGCTGGGTCTTGCGGCCAGTCTTTCAGCTTTCCGCAGGGCCCGGAAGGCCCGGTTTGACAGGCTTTTTGCGCCTTCATAGTGAATAAAGTGCCATTTTATCGATATTTTTTGGCTCTCAGGGCTTGCCGGGTCTTCGCTTTGGCCCGCGAATCTCTTATCTGCGGCTCTTGCGCAAACCGCGCATTGAGAGGGTATTTCCTATGGCGGTAAAGAAGACCAAGGCTGCAGCAAAGCCGGCAGCGAAGAAAACCTCGGCGGCCAAGACGGCTTCGCCGGCAAAGATCACGCTGAAGCAGCTTGCGGCGATCCTCGCCGAAGAGCATCAGATGACCAAGAAGCAGGGCGAGGCGATGTTGAACGACCTGGTCGCTCTCATCACCAAGCACCTCAAGAAGGGCGAGCGCATCCGTCTCACGGGCCTCGGCATCCTTCAGGTGCGCAAGCGTCCCGCACGCATGGGCCGCAACCCTGCCACCGGCGAAGCCATCAAGATCAAGGCGAGCAAGAAAGTCGCTTTCCGCGCCGCCAAGGAATTGAAGGAAGCGGTCTGATTCCGCGCATGGCCCCGCGGGTTATCCCGCGGGGTCAGCCGATCCGCTGATCGGTCGTTTCGCCGGCCGCGATCGGCTCGGCCTTTTCGGATTGCGGCTCGTCGTCTTCAGCCTCGTCAGCGGGCTTGCGCCCGGACATTTCCGCGCCTGCATCGGCAGGCAGCGCTCTGAAGACCAGTGCCGCCGACGCGGAGATCGCGCCCACCACCAGAAACGCGGACGTGAAATCGCCGGGCGTGAAATCGCTGGCGCCGCGATAACGCATCGACCATTCCACCATCAGCGCGCCGACCGCGACGCCAGCCGACAGCGACAATTGCTGACCGACGGACGCCAGCGCCGTGGCGCGGCTCATCTTGCGCGGTTCGATATCGGCATAGGCAATCGCGTTGACTGCGGTGAATTCCAGCGCGCGGAAGAAGCCGCCGACCAGCAGGATCACGATCAGCACCGCCACCGGCGTGCCCGGAACGAACACCGCACAGGCGGCGATGAAGACCGCGCTCAGCACCGCATTCACCACCAGCACATTGCGGAAGCCATAGGCGTTGATGGTGCGCGAGGCGACGGTCTTCATGCCGATGGCGCCGATGGCGCCGGCAAATGTCACCATGCCGGATTGAAACGGGCTCATGCCGAAACCCATCTGCAGCATCAGCGGCAGCAGAAACGGCAATGCGCCGACACCGAGCCGGAACAGAAAGCCGCCCACGAAGCTTGCGCGAAAAGTCGGAATGCGCAGCAGCGACAGATCGAGAATAGGCGCCGGCACGCGTCGCGCATGAAAGATATAACCGATGGCCGCAACGGTCCCGCCGCCGATCAGCAATGCGATCCACGCGAACGGCAGAATGTCGAGTCCGGCCACCGACAGGCCGAAAGCAAGCCCCGCCACGCCGAGTGCTGCGAGTACCATGCCGGTGCCGTCGAACGGCTCCTGATGTTCGGACGGGACCGGATCGATATAGCGCGTCACCATGACGATGCCGATGAGACCGATCGGGATGTTGATGATGAAGATCCAGTGCCATGATGCGTAGGTGGTGATGAA
>JAEVZN010000450.1 GCA_023392205.1 Pseudomonadota bacterium | reverse complement strand
ATTGAATAAGCGCCTGCGCGGCGATCCGGCAGGGCTGCAAACCCGAGCGGCGCTCCTGTGCGATGGCGACGTTTGCCACCGTCAGCACGATCAGAATTCCGGGCAGGGCGGCGATGCGGATCATGGTGCCTGAATTTTCAAGGGATCGGCCGGGGCCGGCCGCTATCGTCGATGGCGACGAAGGTGAAGGTCCCGTCCGTCACCCGCTCGCGGTGACGGGTCTGAAAGCGCACCGCAAAGGCCTCGATATGGATGGTCATGGAGGTGCGGCCGACCTTGGTGACCTCGGTGAACACCTCCAGCACATCGCCCACATGCACCGGCCGGTGGAAGGTCATGGCCTGGATTGCGATGGTGACCGCGCGACCCTTGGCACGCTCGACCGCGGCAATGCCGCCGGCCTGATCCATGCGTGAGAGCACCCAGCCGCCGAAGATATCGCCATTGGCATTGGTGTCGGCCGGCATGGCGATGACCCGCACCGTAAGCGCGCCACGCGGCGCCGCATTCCCATTCTCCAAGACCCCCGTCCCCCTTTTATTGCGCCGGGAACGGCGTGACCGCTCCGGGCGTTGCTCCGACAAGCTACCCGAATGCACAGGAAACGCCATGCCCTCAGCATCGTCGCGCGGCGCATGTACCCGTGATGCTGACAGCGAAGCCGGCCGTATGCTGCGGCTGGTCCTGACCAATCTCGGTACGGGAATCCTCATGTCCTGTCTGCTGGTCGGTGGATTGTTGGCCCTCAACCCGCATGGCTTGCGCGATCTTATCCTGGCCGACAGGGCAGCGGCACTCCCGCTCCTGCTGCTGGGCACGGGCTTTGCCATGAGCTTCGGGGTCGCAGCGATCGGCACCGCGCTGATGCTGTCCGGCGGCGGCCCGCCGCCGCGCGCGACTGCGCCCTATCGCAGCTTCTCGGAGAAGAATACCAGCGTGCGGCGGTAGATTTCCGACCTGTTCCACTCGCGCATGACTTCGAAATTCCTGGTGCCGAAATCGAACGGTGCGCCGGGCTGCCAGCCATTCACCTTGAGCAGATTGGCGGTGGAGGCCAGCACATCGGGAATGCTGCGCCGCAGATCGACGCGTCCGTTGCCGTCGTAATCTACGCCGTATTTCAGATAGGACGACGGTAGGAATTGCGTCTGGCCGATCTCGCCGGCATAGGCGCCGATCATCTCGCTCAACGGCAGGTCGCCGCGATGGGCGATTTTCAGCGCCGCCATCAGCTCGCGCTGGAACAGCTCCGTCCGGCGGCAATCATGGGCGAGCGTCGCCAGCGTACGCACGATCGGCATCTTGCCCATGTCGGCGCCGTTGTCGGTTTCCATGGTCCAGATGGCGACGATCAATTCCTTCGGCACGCCGAATTGCCGCTCCACCCGGTCGAGGATCGCGGCATGGCGCTGCATCATCGCCCTGGCGCGCTTGATGCGGGCGGGGCCGACGCGCGTCGCGGCATATTCCTCCCAGCTCTTGCGGAAGGTGGCGCGCTGGCGCCGATCGAAGGCCATCACTTTCGGGTCTTCGGTGAGACCCCCAAAGGCCGCATTGATAGTCTGCTGCGACACGCCCTGGGCTGCCGCCTCGCGCGAGAATTCGGCGAGGAAGGCGTTGAAATCGCCGCCGCATTTGGCGGCCTGCGCGGGAGCTGTGGCAGAGACGGTCAGCGCAATGGCTGCGGACAGGAAAGCAATGGCGCGCGGGAGCATGCGAATCCTCGGAAAATGCGGGGCGTTCACTTATCGCATGAGGATTGTGGCAGAAGAAGCGCACGCCCATTGGGGGAAAATGACGCAGACGCGCGAAATCGACCGTATTCTTTGCGGCGCCGAATGCGCCATTGCAGGCAGGAGGCCGTATTGCCTCCGGGCGGGGCCCCGACGCCGCCCGGGTGCGAGCTTGCGAGGCTCGCGCGCGGGCGCCGTACCGGTCATGCGAAGAATTGCCCGCATTCCCAGGAGAATGGCCAAAGCCGCACGCTGCGGCACCGGCCCTCCCCTTCGTCCCGCTCTCACGATGCCTCATGAGAGCGCCCCTCGGCGGACGAGGTGAATGGACTATATTCCTATGATGGGAGGTATCAAGGGATCCATGAACCGCCCCGACAGTTCTTCATCGACCTTCTCGAAGGTCTCAGTCAAAAGTCGGCCCGTGATCCCGCGCGAAGTGCGCGAGCAACTCGGTCTCAAGCCCGGCGACCCGCCATCCTTCAAGACGCGCCTGCGACGCGCTCCTCAGGATGAGGCGGACCGAGGCTGCTGCCGCCGGCGGACCCTACACCGTAACCCTATCTCCGCCCATCCAATGCAGCACCCTGCCGTCCCTCCACCGCACGCGACCGCGCGGCGGCGCTGAGAAGATGCGGCGTGCCGGGCGGCAGTGCCACGATCGGCTGCCATTTGGCATTCCATTGCGCCATCGGGGCGCGGTCGCCGTCATAGATCAGGTCGAGAAAGGCCAAAGCCAGTTCGGCCGTGGCCGCCTTCACTTTCGGGTTGAGATCGCGGCCGCCGGTGAAGGCACGATCGGTGAAGATGCTGTGCGATCCGCCGCGAAACACGGCCAGCGCTTTGCGCGGCGTCGCGATGGCATTGTAGATATCGAGCCGGTCGGTCGCGGGCGAGTAATAGCCGGGAATTCTGATGATGTCGTCGGTGGCCGTCACATGCAGGCTCGGCACCGTGACGTTGTCGAGCACCGACGCCAGTTGCGGCTCGCCATAAAAGGGCGGCGAGGAAATCAGGATCGCGGCCGAGATACGCGGATCCTTCGCTTCGATCCGCCGTCCCTCGCGCATCACGCCGGCCCCCGCAGCGACCAAAGCCGTGTTGGCGCCGTAGGAATGGCCGGCCGCCACGATGCGCCGGCGGTCGATCCGCGCACCATAGCCTTCCTCCTGCGACAGCATGCGGTCCAGCGCGAAGCGTATATCGAGGCCGCGCGCCAGCGCCTCGCTCTCCTGCGCCGCCTGCTGCAGGCGCTTTACGAGCGTGACCGGATTGCCCATCCAGACGGATGTATCGCTGCCGACATGCTGAACATGCAGGCTCGCGACGCCGCGTGCCGCAAAGGCGCGGCCGAGATAGCTGTAGCCCCGCCGGGAGCCGCCCATGCCATGCGAGAACACGATCAGCGGGACGCGGGCGGCCGCGCGTTCCTTCTGCGTCAGATCTTTTTGCGCAAGGTCCTGCGGCCAATAAAGCCGCGCCGGGACAGCGCGCGCCCGCGCGGTATCCATCCAGTCGAAATCAACAATACGAAAGGACGGCTCATGGGATGCTAATGCGGATGGCGCTTGCGTGTGGGTTGGCGCTTGCGCGCGCGCAGGTCCGCTCAGGGGCGCGGCTGTCACGACCAGAGCGAGCAAGAGCGCGGAGACAGATGCGGATGCGCTGAGCCTTCGGATTTGCATGTTGATCCTGAATCAGTGTGAAGCTTTGGCCTGCTGGCGCGTGAAGACTATGTTCGCGTGTCAATCGCGGGCCAAAAAGCGGCGCAATTAAGCCGCGTGGCGCGACTTTACAAAGCGGACACATGCCAGCAACAAATCGCCGCCGGACTTCACGAATGCGCACAGGCCGATCTCGCATCGCCTTCGTCCGTGCGCTAGCATTGCCGGCGGCCGAAGGTCGGCCGTGTCATCTGCGCGCACCGGCTCGGTCACCATGCGACGCTTTGCGAAATTCCTGCACACCATGGGCGCCATCGGGCTGATGGGCGCGATGGCCTGTCTGATCGTGCTGCATGGCCTCAGCCCCGCGCCCGCGCAGATTTCCGAATACGCGCTCATCCGTGGCGCGATGGGCGAGATCGCCACCTGGATCTTCATGCCGTCGCTGGCGCTGACATTGCTGTCCGGCTTGATGGCGATTGCCATCAACCGCGCCTTTCACAATGCCGGCTGGGCGTGGGTGAAGCTCGCGTCCGGCGTGCTGATGTTCGAATACGGGCTGATCGGCGTGCAGGGCCCGATGCAGCAGGAGGCGGAGCTGGCCGCGCGCGTGCTTGGCGGACAGACCGATGCCACGGAGCTTGCCGTCTCGGTGGGCGGCGAACGCATGTCACTTTGGATCCTGCTCGGCGTCGCGACCTTCAACGTGGTGTTCGGCATCTGGCGGCCGAAGCTGACGCGCATCCCGGATTGACGCGCGGACCGGATCGAGAGGGGTGGCCCGCCCTTCCGATCACGGTCCCGTGACGGCCCGGAAAATCTCGTCCGCCCTTGAACCCGGCCGCCCCCCTGCCGCGACTGATACGTATCAGGGACGCGATGGACGCTTCCCGCAGAGACACACAGGGGACTTCGCCATGATCCGCAACACCATCCTCGGCCTCACCGCTGCCGCCGCCCTCGCCGTCACCGCCCTCGCCCCGACCACCGCCTCCGCCGGCTATTACGGCTATGGCTACAAGTCCTACCACGCGCCG
>JAEVZN010000408.1 GCA_023392205.1 Pseudomonadota bacterium | reverse complement strand
GAGGGTGCGTGCACCGGTCCGGCGATTACGACGCGGTCTCCGGCCTCCCGCTTCCCCGCGGCCGGGGACCGCGCTCGCTTGCCTCGCGTCCAGCATGCGGTAGGTTGGAACGGCCGGAAGATGGGGGAGACAACATGCATATCGCAATGCTGGTGGCCGGCGGGATCGTCTTGTTGGCGATCATGCATTTCGGACCGCGATTGCTGGGGCTGTCCTTCAGCGGTGCCAATGCATTCATCTGGGTCTGGCTGATCGTGTCAATTCTCAACGGAATCTACGGCCATGTGAGCGTCGGCATTCCGGTGATCAACGAGATCGGCGCCTTCATTCCGATCTTCGGCATTCCCGCGGCTTTGGCCTGGGTCCTGAAGCGGCGCGCGGCCTGACCGGCGCGGCTCACTCCTTGTCCGGCGCCGGCTGCTCGCTCATCACGCGGCCTTTGCGTTTGGGAACGGTAAAGGGCGTCGGCTTGGGCAAATTGCCGAGCAAATGATCGCGCCCGGCGCCGAAGCCGCCGGCCAGTTCGAGCGCGAAGCGCTCGCCGTCCCGCCTGCGCACTTCGTCGGCGATCTCGGCCGCATCTTCATCCGGCACGCCGAGCAGCCGCAGGCCTGTCTCGCCGAACTTCATGGCGGATTCGAACGTCTCGCGGATCTGGTTGTCGATCCCAAGCTGCGCCAGTTCGAGCGCATGTTCGCGATCGTAGCTGCGCATCATGATCTGCGTATGCGGAAAATCGGCCTGCACAATTTCGGCAATCCGGGTTGCGGTCGCCCGATTGTCGACGCAGACCGCGACCAACGCCGATTTGTGCGCGCCTGCCGCCTCCAGCAGATCGAGCCGAGCGCCATCGCCATAATACACCTTGAAGCCGAAATCCGCGGCCGAGCGGATCATGTCGGTATCGTTGTCGATGATGGTGACGTCGAAGCCGCGCGCCAGAAAGGACTGGCTCGCCACCTGCCCGAAGCGGCCGAAGCCGATGATCAGCACCGGTGCCGACAGGTCATGCGCCTCTTCCACGCCATCGAGCGAAACGGCCTTCGCCGGCATCATCCAGCGCAACGCAATCATCCCGAGCGGCGTCAGCGCCATCGAGACGATGATCGTCGCGGTGAGGACGGCATTGATCTGGCCCGTGAAGATGCCGGCGCTGGTCGCGGCGGCATAGAGGACGAAGGCAAATTCGCCGCCCTGCGCGAACAGGGCGGCGCGATAGACGGCCTCCGAATGCGGCGCGCGGAACAGCCGCGCCACCGCATAGATGCCGAGCGCCTTGACGATCATATAGGCCACGACCGCTGCCGCGATCAGCCGCCATTCCGCGCCCATCAATGGCAGATCGAGCGACATGCCGACGCTGAGAAAGAACAGGCCGAGCAGGATGCCGCGAAACGGCTCGATATCGGCTTCGAGCTGATGGCGGAATACCGATTCCGACAACAGCACACCGGCCAGAAACGCGCCCATCGCCATCGACAGGCCGCTGAGCTGCATCGCCAATGCCGATCCGAGCACGACGAGCAGCGCGGCGGCGGTCATCACTTCGCGCGCTTCCGCGGCGGCGAGAATCCGGAACATCGGATTGAGCAGCCAGCGCCCGGCGGCGACCAGCGCCGCAATTGCGACCACCGCAATCAGGATTGTCAGCCATTGATCGCCGGCCTGCTGCGCCGCCTGTGGGGCGAACACCGCAACCAATGCCAGCAGCGGCACGATGGCCAGATCTTCCAGGAGCAGGATGGAAACCATCCGCTGGCCTTCGGGTGTCGCGGTGTCGCCCCGCTCGTTGAGGATCTGGAACACCACGGCCGTCGATGTGAGCACAAAACCCATCGCCGCGAAGAAGGCGACCAGCGGGGAGAAGCCGAGCAGGATGCCGGCACCCGTCAGCAGCGCCCCGCAGAAGGCGACCTGCATGGCCCCCAGACCGAAGATTTCCTTGCGCAGGCTCCACAGCCGCGACGGCTGCATCTCAAGCCCGATGACAAACAGAAACATCACGACGCCGAGTTCGGCGACGTGCAGGATTGCCTGCGGATGCGTGAACAGCCCGAGCCCATAAGGCCCGATCACAAGCCCGGCGGTGAGATAGCCCAGCACCGATCCGAGCCCGAGTTTCTTGAAGATCGGCACCGCGACGACGCCGGCCGCCAGCAAAGCCACGACCTGGACGAGTTCGTTACCGGTTTCGGCTGCCGCCATGCGCTCCCCCGCAGTCAGAAAAGACTGCGGTTATGCTCGTGCCCGCAGGCCGTGGGCCTTGTCAACCTGACACAATCGTGGAGCGTCAACGACGCGCGTACGACCGGTCAGTCATCGCGATAGACGCGCTCGCGCCGCTCGTGCCGCTCCTGCGCCTCGATCGACAATGTGGCGATCGGACGGGCTTCGAGACGGCGCAGCGAGATCGGCTCGCCGGTCTCCTCACAATAACCATAAGTGCCGTCGTCGAGCCGCGACAGGGCGGCGTCGATTTTCGAGATCAGTTTGCGTTGCCGGTCTCTGGCGCGCAATTCGATGGCACGATCGGTTTCCGAGGAGGCCCGGTCCGCGAGATCGGGATGATTCTGGTTCTCGTCCTGCAGATGTTGCAGGGTCTCGCGTGCTTCCTTGAGAATGTCTTCCTTCCAGGCCAGAAGCTTTGCGCGAAAATAGTCGCGCTGCCTCTCATTCATAAACGGTTCTTTATCGGTGGGCCGGTAATCCTTCAGCTTGGCCGGCATTCGCTGCTACTCCCGCTGACGCGAGTCACCCCCTCGCGCGGGCGAGCTTATAGCCTTGTGCACCCACCCCGACAACAGCGTTCTGCGACCAGCCTGCCCGTTCCAGTGTCATAATATGTATTTGGAATCGCAGCATTTTGCCGCGTTTGCCTGAGAAAGCGTCAGCGCCGTGTCAGCTTGGCGATTTCCACCTGCACGCGCAGGTCGATTTGCGACAAAATCCCGTCCAATCCGGAATCGCCCGTCTCCTCGATTCCCTCCCCCGCCGCCGCCCGCAAGCGGTTGACTGCCCCCACATCCAGATCGCCGGAAAGCAGACCCAGCTTGAGTGCGTCCAGTGCATCGAGGCTTTTGCGGCCGCGCTGAACGGCGCGCCGGCGGCGCTCGGTCCGCTCGTCGGCACCGGCAATGGCGGCCAGGGTGTCGAGCACGGAAATCGCGTGCAGTTGCGGTGCAGCAGAACGGCCCGCCGACGCACTTGCCGTGCCGAGCGAGAACGACCCGGCGGACGACCGGCGTAGGGCGGAGGCATCGCGAGACGTGGTAAAAGCGGAGGGAGCGGTAACGCGCATGGCTACACCATCCGGCCTTATGGTTAACCGGCGGTAAAGACCCGGCAAAAGCTGCCGGGAGGCGGCATCGCGTGCCGCCCCGGCTGCGCCAGGAAGGGGCCGGCCGCGAAAAAAACATCAGCATATTCAGTTGCTTGCTGTTTTCGACACGTCTGGCACGGCCCTCGCATTGTGATGGTCCGAAGGGTTCGGTCTCCATGGGGAGCACAATGCCGGGGACATCTGTGATGATGCGTATCGTGGTGGGGATGCTGGCCGTCCTCCTGGCGGGCGGCAGCGCACATGCGACCTCGCGCATCAAGGATCTCGCAAACATCGAGGGCGTGCGTCAGAACCAGTTGATCGGGTATGGCCTGGTGGTCGGCCTGAACGGCACCGGCGACACCCTCAACAACATCCCCTTCACCCGCCAATCCCTGCAGGCGATGCTGGAGCGCCTCGGCGTCAATATCCGCGGCCAGCAATTGCGCACCGGCAATGTCGCCGCCGTGATGGTGACGGCCAATCTGCCGCCCTTCGGCACCCAGGGCACGCGAATCGACGTGACCGTTTCGGCCCTCGGCGATTCCAAGAGCCTGCAGGGCGGCACCCTGCTGGTCACGCCGCTGCTCGGCGCCGACGGCAATGTCTATGCGGTCGCGCAAGGTTCGCTGGCGATTGCCGGGTTCCAGGCGGAAGGCGAAGCGGCCAAGATCGTGCGCGGCGTGCCGACCGTCGGCCGGACCGCCAATGGCGCCATCATCGAGCGCGAGATCGAATTCCAGCTCAATCGCCTGGACAAGGTGCGACTTGCGCTCCGCAACGCGGATTTCACGACGGCCAAGCGCATCGCCGCCGCCATCAACGATTTCATGGGCGCAGCCACCGCCGAGCCGCTCGACCAATCCACCGTGCAGCTCACCTTGCCCGGCAAGAGCGACACCAACATGGTCGCCTTGCTGACCGAGATCGAGCAATTGCAGGTGCAGCCCGATATCGCCGCCAAGATCATCATCGACGAACGTTCGGGCGTGATCGTGATGGGACGCGACGTGCGCGTCTCCACGGTCGCGGTCGCACAGGGCAACCTGACCGTGACGATTTCGGAAGCGCCGCAGGTGAGCCAGCCCGCCCCCTTCTCCGAAGGCGAAACCGTGGTCGTGCCGCGCACCAATGTCGGCGTGCAGGAAGACGGACACAAGCTGACGATCGTGCGCGAAGGCGTCTCGCTTCAGGAGCTGGTGGACGGCCTCAATGCCCTCGGCATCGGCCCGCGTGACCTGATCTCGATCCTGCAGGCGATCAAGGCCGCCGGCGCGATCCAGGCCGATATCGAGATGATGTGATGAACACGTTCGATCTCTCCAATATCCATCGCGCCACGCCCGCCTATGAGGCGCTGACCGTCAATCGCGCCAAGGGCGCGGCGGCGGCCCTGTCCGGCGACAAGGACAAGGCCTGGCAGGCCGCACAGGAATTCGAGGCGGTCTACCTCAACACCATGTTCAGCCAGATGATGACCGGCATGGATGGCGACGGCCCGTTCGGCGGCAGCCAGGCGGTCGGCGTGTGGCGCTCCTTTCTCACCGATGAATATGCCCGTTCATTCTCCAAAAGCGGCGGCATCGGCATTGCCGCCGATGTCTATCGCACCCTGCTGGAGCAGCAGGAAGCGCGCATCGCCCCTGAGCAGATGGAGGACGCACGATGACACTGACCGCACAGCAGGCCGCGCAGGAACTAGCGCGATTGTCGCTGGTGATGGACGAGATCGTGCAGGTGCTGGAACAGGAAACCGCCTTCGTGCGCGCGGGCCGGTTGCGCGATGCGGCCGCACTCGAACCGCTCAAGGCGGAATTGTCGCAACTCTATTATGCGGGCGCGAGCCGCATGAAGGCGATGATCCCGGAGCTGAAAGCAACGATGCCCGATCTTCTCGCTTCGCAGCAGCAAAAGCACGACGAATTCCGCGCGCTCCTTCAGATCAACCTCACTGTACTGGCGACCGCGCATGCGGTGTCTGAAGGAATCATGCGCGGTGTGTCGGATCAGCTCGCGCGCAAGGCCGCGCCCTCGACCTATGGCGCATCGGGCCGCGCCAATGCGCCCGGCGCCAGCGCCGCCCAGCCGCTGGCCGTGAGCCGCGTTCTGTAAACGAAACCGTAACAAGTTTAGCCTATTTCCTAACAAACGGTAAAAGGACTTGGATTAGCGTCCCCGTCATCCCGCTCGACTGAAGCGCACTTGTGCGCCGGGAGGTGACATTGGACTCAAGTTTCACCGTGAGACCGCGCGACGCGATGGCGCGCACGCCCGCTGTCGGCCGCAGGAATGCCGTGCGCACGGAATTGTCGCCGTCGCAAAGCGTGAATGCCACGCAGCCCGCCAATCCGTCCCAGCATTCCGATCCGGAATCGCTGTCGCGCGATCCCAAGCTCGACCCCTATTGCCAGAGCCTGCTCGACCGGGAACGCGAGCAGCGCCAGAAGCGCCGCGACCGCGCCATGCAGGCACGATTGCGACAGCAGGCTTATGGCCGCAATACCGGTGCCGCGTATCAGGACACGCCGCCGCTCGCGGACGATATCGCGCATACCGATATCGAGGTCTGAGCGCGCGCGTTGCGGGTGCTTTCGTTAACCAAACGCGATCCGAACATCTTACCAAAACATGAATAAACGCAGGTGAAAGCAGCGGCGCTTTTATGTGCGGTAAGGATTCATTCACCATGCTGCTTAACCGCGCGGTGAAAGGATGCATGCCATGAGTGGAACCGATCCGGACGGATCGTTGCGTCATCCAGACCAGAAAGGTTTGCACTATGTCTTCCAACATTACTCTGTCGGCTTCGGTTCGTCAGAATCTTCTCTCCCTGCAGTCGACCGCTCAGCTTATGAGCATGACCCAGAACCGTCTTGCCACCGGCAAGAAGGTCAACTCGGCCCTCGACAATCCGGGCAACTTCTTCACCTCGCAGTCCCTGAACAATCGCGCCAGCGACCTGAATTCGTTGATGGACTCGATCGGTCAGGCCCAGAAGACCCTGGAAGCTGCCGACAACGCCCTCTCCTCGCTGACCAAGCTCGTCGAATCCGCCAAGTCGCTGGCGAAGCAGGCGCAGCAGACCACGGCGCCGGCCGCGACCTCGTCACTGGCCATCACCGGGAACGTGGCGATTGCGGATGACGCGCAGGTTGCCACCGGTAGCGTAGGCAGCATTACCGGGGCGAGCACGCTCGCGTCGCTCGGCATCGCCGACGGCGCAACAATCACGATTTCGGATGGCACGAATACGGTTACCCATACCGTTGGCACCGCCGCGACCGAAGACGTCGATGATGTCATTGCGTCACTGAACGGCGGCGCTGCGACCTGGACTGTCGCGGTCAACGGCAACGGCAATCTGGAAGTGACGGGTGACAGCGCCTCCACGCCGCTGACCATCAGCGGCACCGGTGCGGCTTCTGCGTTCGGCACCACGACGACATCGAGCCTGACCAACGCCACGATTGGCGCGCTCACGGGCACCCTCACCGTTCAGGTCGGTTCGGCCGCGGCACAGACCATCCAGTTCGGTTCCGGCAACGTCGAGACTCGCGCTGATTTGGTTGCGGCCCTCGGCAACCTCACCGGCGTCACAGCCTCGATCAACGGTTCGGACCAGATCTCGATCACGTCGACAAGCGCTGATGATATCACGATCGGCGGCACTGATGCCGCCGCCTTCTTCGATGGTGCCAACATCGGCGCCAACTCTCCGACCACGACCGTCGCATCGCCGAGCGCCGGACGTGCAAAGCTGCAGGACCAGTATAATGAAATGCTGGGCCAGATCAGCGACCTCGCCCGCGATGCCTCGTATAACGGCATCAACCTGCTGAACGGCGACGACCTGAAAGTGACGTTCAACGAGGATGGCACCAGCTCGCTGACCATCAGCGGCGTGAGCTTCACCGCTGAAGGTCTCGGCCTCGACAGCCTCAACGCCGACGAGTTCCAGTCCAATGCCAGCATCGATGCGGTGCTCGGCAACCTGAACTCGGCCCTCGAGACGCTGCGCAGCCAGGCTTCGCAGTTCGGTTCGAACCTCTCCATCGTGCAGAACCGTCAGGACTTCACCAAGGCGTTCGTCAACACCTTGACCACGGGTGCCGACGCTCTGGTGCTGGCGGATACCAACGAGGAAGGCGCGAACCTGCTGGCGCTGCAGACAAGGCAGCAGCTCTCCACCACGGCCCTGTCGCTCTCCGCGCAGGCCGACCAGGCGGTGCTGCGTCTGTTCTGATCG
>JAEVZN010000345.1 GCA_023392205.1 Pseudomonadota bacterium | reverse complement strand
CCGGCTACAAACACTCGTCACGACGCGCATGGTGAACGTCACGCCGATTTCATAGGCGCGCTTCCGACTAGCGATGCGAAAGTAGCCAATTACGCACGATCGCCACGTCCGGCCGATCGAAGCTGGCGACCGGCGTCATCAGGACGTAGGGGATCCTGACGGGGAAATGTATCTGGAAGGGGTCGACCAACACGCCTTCGGCCAGTTCTTTCTCGATCAGAAAATTAGGAATGAGCGCAAAGCCGGCGCCTGCCAGACACGCTTCGATTGCGAGCACGAGGAGGTTGACCGACGTGCTGAATTTCAGCGTGATGTTCGTGAAGCCCGCTGCGTAGAACCAGTTTTCCCAACTATCGACGTTCCAGCCCGGCTCGGAGAAATCGACCTTGATCAAGGGCTGTTTCACCAGATCCGCCGGCGTCGGCTGCGGCGGCAATCTTTCGACGAAAGCCGGCGTACACACCGCCGTGAGATGCCCCGCCAACAAGAGGTCCTGCTGCATATCCTTTTTCTCGGCGAGGCTATGGTAGATGGCGAGATCAGGGGTCGGGTCCTGCGCGTTCCACTTCTGCGACATAGCCGAGATCCGGATCGCTATGTCCGGATGGACTTCGTGGAACTTCGCCATGCGGGGCGCAAGCCACCGCATTGCCAGTGAATATTGGCACCGGATCAGCACCTCGCTGTCCAGTTCCCGGGAACGCGCGGAGAATGAGGCAACCGAGATCTGATCGAAAATCGCGCCAAGTTGCTTTGAAAAACTCACGCCCCTGGACGTCAGGGTTACGCCGTGTGCGCGACGTTCGAAAAGCGTGCCGCCGACCCATTCTTCGAGTTGCTTGACCTGATGGCTGATCGCGCCGGGCGTGACCCCCAGCTCTGCGCCGGCTCGCACGAAGTTCAGATGCCGGGCGGCTGCTTCGAATGCACGTAGCGCGGTTAGCGGAGGAAGGCGGCGAACCATTCTTTCAGACCTAACTCAGCTGTGCCTCAGATGCAGGATTATTAGTTTGTGTTGAAAAGTGACGTGTGTCTTAATTTTGTCAACCTGAGTGTTGAGGAAAATTATGTCTCGCGAACGAGCTATCGCCGCTGCCCGCTCCTATTGTCGCGAGGGTCGCTTTCTGCACGACCTTGCTAAACGGGTCGCGATCCCGACCGAGAGTCAGAATCCCGATCGGTTGCCGAACTGCTACCAGTATCTGGAGCTTCTCGCCGACGATCTGGCGGCACTCGGCTTTGACGGGCGCATCATCGACAACCCGACAGCCGTGGGGGGACCGTACCTCATCGCCAGGCGTATCGAGGACGAAACGCTGCCTACCCTTCTGATCTATGGCCATGGCGATGTGGTCGCGGGTATGGAGACGCGCTGGAGCGAGGGGCGCGACCCCTGGAAACTCTCTGTCGAGGGCGAAAAGATCTATGGTCGCGGAACGGCAGACAACAAGGGGCAGCATACGATTGCTGCCCTCGCGCTCGAGGCGGTTCTGACGGCGCGCAAATCCCTAGGCTACAACGTCACATTCTTTGTCGAAACGTCCGAGGAAACCGGCTCGTCGGGGCTTCACGAGACCTGCGAAACGCATCGTGACCTCCTTTCGGCGGACTGGCTGATTGCTTCCGACGGCCCCCGGCTGTTTCCTGAAACGCCTACGCTGAAAGGTGGCACGCGCGGGGTCTACACATTCGATCTCGTTTGCAATCTTCGTGAGGGCGCACATCACTCCGGCAATTGGGGCGGACTGATCGCCAATCCGGCAACGATACTGTGCAATGCGGTTTCCAGCCTGATTTCCGCTGAAGGGCACATTCGCGTTCGCGGTATCGTGCCGCAGCAGGTTCCTGCGGCAGTCACCGATGCCTTGCAGGGCATAAAGCTGAGAAAGACAGAGGAGGGGCCGGACCTTGACGCGTGGTGGGGCGAGCCTGGCCTTTCCCCTGCGGAGCGCGTCTTCGGATGGACTGCCCTTGAAGTACTCGCCATGACAGCCGGCACACCGGAGCTTCCCGTCAACGCAATCCCGCCGGTTGCGTGGGCGCGGATGCAGATCCGCTACACCGTGGATGTCGACCCCAGCACATTCGAAGCAACCATCCGCGCGTTTCTCGACGAGAGCGGATTTCAGCAAATCCAGTTCGTCCCGAATGTGGAACGCGACATATCCGGCGCGACCCGGCTCCAGCCGGATCACCCCTTGATGGCGTGGGCGGCGTCATCTGTAGCCAATACCACCGGCAAGCAGCCGATCATCCTGCCGAATGCGGGCGGCTCGCTTCCCAACGATTGTTTTTCGACCCTGCTCGGCATGCCGACGATCTGGGTCCCTCATTCATATTGGGGTTGCAATCAACACGCCCCGAACGAACACCTTCTGATGCCACTGGCCGAGGAAGGACTTGGGGTCATGGCGGGTCTCTTCTGGGACCTTCACGAGACACCGCCGCCATCGCCTCGCGCAGGCGCAGCGAGCCTCTGATCTCACCAGAAATCCGAATGTGCAATCGGGCACACCCACATCGCCGTGCAGTGCGGTGAGCGAATAGACGATGCCGGACAATGCCTCTTTTGGTTCGGAAATTAATAGAAATCCCGGACAGGAGCGCCCGGGATACATAAAGCGGGGAACTTGGAATGAAACGTATTGTGCTTTCAGCCATGATGCTTGGGTTGCTGTCGCCGCAGGCGATGGCGCAAACGATCACGGCTTCCATCGCCCAGGATGTTCGCAGCACGAACCCGGGCGTCAACCGCGATGACACGACCGATGGCGTCGTGCTGCATATGGTCGAGGGCCTCGTCGGCTATCGCGAAGATGGCTCTGTGGGTCCACTGCTCGCGCAGAGCGTGGACATGTCCGCGGACGGGCTGACATACACATTCAAGCTGAGGACAGGGATTACCTTTCACAATGGTGAAACCTTCAGCGCCGAAAACGTCCTGTGGAACTGGACCCGTTACATGGACCCGGCAACCGAATGGCGGTGCCTCGCGGAGTTTGACGGCCGCAACGGCCTGAAGGTCGAGAGCGTAACCGCACCCGACGCGCAAACCATCGTGATGACAATCAACCAGCCAAGCGCCGTTTTCCTCGATGCGCTTGCGCGCACCGACTGCGGCATGGCAGGCATCCTGCACTATGCGTCTGTCAACGAAGACGGTACTTGGAACCAGCCGATCGGAACCGGCCCGTACAAATTCGGAACCTGGAAGCGCGGCGAATATTTTGAGCTGGAAGCATTCTCAGACTATGTGACGCCCGCTGGCAGCGCACCGGATGGATATGTCGGTGCAAAGAAGCCGCTGGCGGAAAAGGTCCGCTTCTACGTCATCAGCGATCCGGAAACGATCAAGGCCGGCCTACTGTCCGGCACAGTGGACCTCGCCGCCGTTGCCAGCACCGATGTGCCGGAGTTCGCAGCTAATCCGGACTTTAACGTCGCGGACTCGGTCGACGCGTCAAAGCACACCTTGTCTCTGCAGGTCGCCGATCCGCTGCTCTCCAAGGTCGAAATGCGTCAGGCTATTGCCGCCGCTCTGGACCTGCCGACGCTCGTAACCCAGGTGACCAACGGCTATGGCCGACCGAATAACTCGGCCATCTTTCCGCAATCGATGTATTACAGCGATGTCCAGAAGCAGGCTTTGACGCATGATCTGGACAAGGCGCGGGAGCTGCTTGCCAAGGCAGGCTACAAGGGCGAACCCATCACCATAATTGCCAACAAGCGGCCAACCACGCCGAGTTTCGAGACGGCTGTGGTGGCGCAGGCCATGCTGCAAGCTGCTGGTATCAATGCCACGATCGAGGTGATGGAGTGGGGCACGCAGCTTAGCCGCTACTTCTCCGGCAATTACCAGATGATGGCATTTTCATACTCGTCCCGCTTCGACCCAGCTCTCAGCTTCGAGCAGTTTTCGGGCCCCAAGGACACCACCTCCGGCAAGGTCTGGAACAATCCGGAAGCGCTCAAGCTGATTGACGAAGGCAAGGCCGTGTCCGATCCCGCAAGGCGCCAGGCGATCTTCGACGAATTGCACACGCTTCTCCTGCACGATGTGCCCATGATCATCTACAGCAATGGCGTCAACGACATCGTATCGAACAAGCGACTGCAAGGCGTTGTGTCATGGCAGTCGAAGCTGCGCCTCTGGGAAGTGGCGAAGCAGTAGATTTTCATCTGATCA
>JAEVZN010000331.1 GCA_023392205.1 Pseudomonadota bacterium | reverse complement strand
CACGCGGCGCGCTGTACAGCGCGCCGCTTCTTTTGAGAATACGCGACGGCACGCGCGATCGCATCGGGCGATGCGGTGTCTTGCTCAGGCGCTTTCGAGGCGTCCGGCGGGCGTATATCTGTCGACTGCGGTGGGCAATTCGCGCGTAAGCCGCGCCAGCAATTCCTGCTCGCTGAGCCCGGTGGCCTGCGAAAGCTCCGCGAGCACATCTGACCCCACCGCCTGCTTCAGTTCCTCCGGCGCGATGTCCTGATTTGGCCCGGTACGGACCCAAGATTCGGCCTTGTCCTTCTGGCCGGTCTGGTTGAAGCGTTCCATCAACTCGCCGATGCCGCCATTCAGCAGGCCGCCAACGCTCGTTCCGGCGAGCAGGCCGCCGAGATTGCCGAGCGATCCGCCGCCGGCTTGCGACTGCCCCTGCCTGGCCGGACGGCCGGCCGGGTCGTTGCTGTCGCTCTTGCCGAGACCTCCCAGGATCTCGGCGATCTTGTCGCGGTTCTGATAGCCCGCAACGGCGATCAGGCCCAGCAGGGCCGTCATCGAAGGGAATCCACGGCTCATGATCGTTCTCCCGTATCGCACACAGGTGCGTGGTTCTTGGAAAGTTATGTCAGGCCCTGCGGCCCTGCAGCATGCCCCAGATCACCAGCACGATCACCGCGCCGACAACGGCGCCGATCAGTCCGGCGCCCTCCCCGGCCTGGTACCAGCCGATGGCCTGGCCGAGAAATGTCGCAACGAAAGCGCCGACAATTCCGAGGATTGTGGTGAGGATGAAGCCCGACGGTTCGTTGTCGCCGGGCGTGACGAACTTGGCGATGACACCCGCGACGAAACCGATGATGATGGTCCAGATAATTCCCATTATGCCGCCCCTCTTGTCGCCAGAATGTGTGCCGGACTTGCCGGACGCGAATGTGACGTGACTTCGATGTCGCGACTGTATCGATCCCTCGACCGGAGTCGCGACCGCGATGGTCCCGCGATGTCCGCGAGCGAAAATGCCCGGCACAGGATAAAGGTTCCCGACAACAAAAAGCCGGGCCAAAGCCCGGCTTTCCGTCACAACTGCGTCATCGCTGCCGTTCGTCTCGCGATGCGTTCGCGGGCATTACGCCTTGACCAGCGGCACTTTCGGCACTGATCCGCGGCCGGAAGGGTCCGATCCGCCATTGCCTGCTCCGCCATTGCCCTTGCCGCCGCCGCCCGCAGACGGGGGCTTGGGCTTGCGCTGCGGCGGCTTGCGCTTGGCCTTGGCGGCCGGGATCTTTTCCGGCTTGGGCGTGACCGGCCCTTCGAGATATTCGAAGCCGATGGCGTCGCGGCCGGTCTCGTCCTTGGTCAGGACCACCTTCACATGGCCGCCATCCTTGAGCTTGCCGAACAGCAATTCGTCGGCGAGCGGCTTCTTGATGTTCTCCTGGATCACCCGTGCCATCGGCCGCGCGCCCATGAGTTCGTCATAGCCGTTGGCGATCAGCCAGCGCGAGGCCTCGCCCGACAATTCGATCGTGACATTGCGGTCGGCCAGTTGCGCCTCAAGCTGCATCACGAATTTCTCGACGACCTTGGAGATCACCTCTTCCGACAGATGCGCGAAGGTAATCACCGCGTCGAGCCGGTTACGGAATTCCGGCGCGAACAGCTTGTTGATGGCCTCGATGTCATCACCCTCGCGCTTGTTGCGGGTGAAACCATAGGTGCCCTTGGCGAGATCGGCGGCGCCCGCATTCGTGGTCATGATCAGGATCACGTTGCGGAACGAGACCTGCTTGCCATTGTGATCGGTGAGCCGGCCGTGGTCCATGATCTGCAGCAGCACGTTGAACAGGTCCGGATGCGCTTTCTCGATCTCGTCGAGCAGCAACACGCAATGCGGATGCTGGTCGACGCTGTCGGTGAGCAAACCGCCCTGGTCGAAGCCGACATAGCCCGGAGGCGCGCCGATCAGGCGCGATACGGTATGCCGCTCCATGTATTCGGACATGTCGAAGCGGATCAGTTCGACGCCGAGCGAGGACGCAAGCTGCTTGGCGACCTCGGTCTTGCCGACGCCGGTGGGGCCGGAGAACAGGTAGCAGCCGATCGGCTTTTCCGGCTCGCGCAGGCCCGCACGCGCGAGCTTGATCGAGGCCGACAGCGATTCCACCGCCTTGTCCTGGCCGTACACCACCGTCTTCAGCGTGTTTTCCAGATGCTGCAGCACCTCGGCATCGTCCTTCGACACGGTCTTGGGCGGGATGCGCGCCATCGTGGCGATGGTCGTCTCCACTTCCTTGATGCCGATGGTCTTCTTGCGCTTGGAATCGGGCAGCAGCATCTGCGCCGCGCCGGATTCGTCGATCACGTCGATCGCCTTGTCGGGCAGCTTGCGGTCATGGATGTAGCGGGCTGACAATTCCACCGCCGCCTTGATCGCGTCGTTGGTGTATTTCAGCTTGTGGTAATCCTCGAAATAGGGCTTGAGCCCTTTGAGGATCTCGATGGCATCCGGCACCGACGGCTCGTTGACGTCGATCTTCTGGAAGCGCCGCACCAGCGCGCGGTCCTTCTCGAAATATTGCCGGTATTCCTTGTAGGTGGTCGAGCCGATGCAGCGCAGCGAGCCCGAGGCCAAGGCGGGCTTCAGCAGGTTGGAGGCATCCATCGCCCCGCCCGAGGTGGCGCCCGCACCGATCACGGTGTGGATC
>JAEVZN010000327.1 GCA_023392205.1 Pseudomonadota bacterium | reverse complement strand
GCCCCGAACAGGCCACTTATACGCGCGCGGTGAAGACATCCGGCGAAACGCTGCTGGCGCTGATCGAGGAGATTCTCGACTTCTCCAGGATCGAAGCCGATCGCATCGATCTCGATGCGCGTCCGTTCGAACTCTCGGCCATGATCGAAGACGTGACCGAACTTCTCTCGGTGCGGGCGCAGGCCAAGGGCCTGGACATCGCAAGCTATGTCGACGAGCGATTGCCGGTGCGGGTTCTCGGCGACGAGACGCGGCTGCGGCAGGTGCTGACCAACCTTGTCGGCAACGCCATCAAGTTCACCGAGAACGGCGGCGTTGCCGTCGTCGTCGAGCCCGGCATTTGGCCGGGCGATATCGCCTTCAAGGTACGTGATACCGGGATCGGGATTTCCCGCGACGAGCAGGAGCGCATCTTCGGCGAGTTCGAACAGGCCGGCAGCGGCGGCAATCATCCGGGTGCCGGACTTGGGCTCGCCATCTGCAAACGGATCGTGGAGCGCATGCAGGGCCGCATTTCCGTCGAGAGCGCTCCGGGTGCGGGCGCGCTGTTCGAGGTCGCGATCCCGTTGCCCGCAGCGAAGGATGCAACCGATCACCGCCCAATTGCGACGCCAGATCTGTCGCGCCACGCCGTCATGATCGTGGCCCCGTCCAGCATCGAGGCCGCCCTGCTGGCGCGTCGCCTGAGCCGCTGGGGCGCAAAGGTCGCCGTGGCGCCGAACGAAGCCGTGGCGCTCGCCCTGCTGCCGGAACGCAGCTGGGACGCGGTGCTGATCGACCAGACGCTCGGACGTGACAGCGTTGCCGCGCTGTTGCAGGCGACCCGCGGCGTGCCCTGCCGGCTCGTGACCCTGACTCCGCAGGCGCGCGGCGAACTCGAAGACCTGAAGGCCCAGGGATTCAGCGGCTATCTGATCAAGCCGGTGCGTGCCGTATCGCTTGCGGCCCGCCTGCGTGCAGGCACGGACGGCTTCTCGGCCCTGCCGGACAGCGATCCGGTGCCATTGCGGCCGCAGAACGCAGCGGCGCGCGGAGGCCTGTCGATCCTTGTGGCCGAGGACAACGAGGTGAACATCCTGCTGGCGCGCGCGCTGTTGCAGAAGCTCGGGCATCGCCCGGTCATCGCGTCGAACGGCGTCGAGGCGCTGGAATCCTTCCATGCCGCCCGCAGCGCCGGAACGCCCTACGATCTCATCCTGATGGATGTGCGCATGGACGGCCTCGACGGGCTGGAGACAACGCGCCGCATCCGGCAAGCCGAGGCGGCAGCCCAGATGGGCCGCACCAAGATCATTGCGCTGACCGCGAATGCTTTTGCCGAGCATCGCGAGGCCTGCCTCGCCGCCGGGATGGATGGCTTCCTGTCCAAGCCGCTGGATCGCGAAAAGCTCGCTGCCGTGCTCGCCGGCGCGCCCATTGCGATCGCGGCCTAAAGCCGCCGCAACGCCACTTCGTCGATCAGATGTCCGGAATTCTTGGTCAGGATGAGGTTGGCGCGCTGGCGTGTGGGCAGAATGTTGTCGCGCAGATTGAGCAGATTGATGCGGTTCCAGATGCCCTTTGCAGTCGTCACCGCATCGTCGTCCGACAGGCGCGAATAGCGATGGAAATACGACATCGGATCGCGGAAGGCGGTCAGCCTTAGCGCGAGGAAACGGTCGACATACCAGCGTTCCAGAACATCCTCGCTGGCATCGATATAGATCGAGAAATCGAAGAAGTCGGACACGAAAGGCACCGCCCTGCCCTCTTTGGGCGGGCGCCCGGTCTGCAGCACGTTGAGGCCTTCGACAATCAGGATGTCGGGGCGGTCGACCTCTACCCATTCGTTCGGCACCACGTCATAGACGATATGCGAGTAGACCGGCGCGCGGGTCAGCCGCTGTCCGGCCTTGATGCCGGACAGGAAACGCAGCAATTCCGGAAGATCGTAGCTTTCGGGAAAGCCCTTTTTCTCCATCAGGCCTTCGCGTTCCAGCACCGCATTGGGAAACAGAAAGCCGTCGGTCGTCACCAGATCGACCTTCGGCGTATTCGGCCAGCGCGCGAGCAACGCCTGCAGCACACGCGCCGTAGTGGATTTGCCGACAGCGACCGAACCTGCCACACCGATCACATAGGGGACCTTGGAATCCTCAGTGCCGAGAAAGCTCTGCTGCACCCGGAACAGCCGCTGCGACGCCGCCACGTACATGGACAGCAGGCGCGACAGCGGAAGGTAGATGTCCTCGACCTCCTTCATGTCCAGCAAGTCGTGCATCGACCGGAGCGTGGCGACTTCCTCGAGACGCACCGTCATCGGCGTATCGGCACGGAGTGCTGCCCAGTCCGCGCGGGAAAAAGTGCGATAGGGGGAGACTTCGGTTTCGGTGCGCTGTTCCATGTCTGCTACCGGTCGTGAGGCCGCGACGCCTTCTCCGCAAGGCCCGATTGCGCCTGACGCCGGGCGAGTTCCTGTTCGACTTCGTGCAACGCGATGCTGCGCGCCTCAAGCACGACCAGCAGATGATAAAGCAGGTCGGCCGCCTCCGAGATCATGTGGGCGCGGTCCTCGGACACCGCGGCCAGCACCGTCTCCACCGCCTCCTCACCGAATTTTTTTGCGCAATACGAAATACCGCGATCGAGAAGCTGGCGCGTATAGGATTCGTCTGCACTCGCAGCGGCGCGGTCTTTGATGCGCGCGGCAAGATCAGTCAGCGTGAAAGGTGCGGTATCGGTCGGCACGGTGGAACTCCGGATTTCCATGCTTTGTAGCGCGTTCCTCGTGCGCTGTGGACTCGTCTGCCGGGCTGGCCCGCATGATGGGACGGAGGTCTTCCGGAAGCGAATGGCGGCGAAGTCCGGGCCCGGCACGCCCCGGATCGTGGCACCCCTAAAACCCTGCGGATGCAGAGCGGGACTCACCATGTGCACGGGATCGCGCCTACATCAGGCAGATTCCGCGCTCATTCCGAGGTGTGCCTCGAGGCCGTCAAGAGCGCGCGGCCGGGGAACATCTGTCACGCAATCGCGTTATAGTCGCTTCTTGATTCGTGAAGGGGGAGCGACATTATGGAAGACGCACAAGTTGGCTGGATTGCCGCCATTATCATCGGCGGTATTGCAGGCTGGCTCGCCGAGCAATTCATGCGCAGCAATATGGGCCTGCTGATGAATATTCTGCTCGGCATGGTCGGTGCCGCCCTTGCCGGATGGCTGTTCGGCCTGCTCGGCATCGGCTTCGGCGGCTGGATCGGCTATCTGATCGCCGGCTTTATCGGCGCCTGTATCCTGATCGCCATTGCCCGCATGTTGCGGCGTTGACGGCCTGCCGCAATCCGCAATAGCGCGTTTTCGAGCGAAGTGGGTACCGGTTCGCGTCAAGAAAACGCGTCAATGCAGGAATCGAGATTCCCGGGCTTTGATTCCATCAAAGCCGGAATGGCTCCAGCGTTCGCCGTGTCTCAGGACGCGGCGAACGGGTTCTTCCAGACACCGGCCTTGCGCCCGGCCCTCAGCCAGTAGACGAAGCCGCCGACGATGCCGGCAGCGGCGACCAGTTGCAGACCATAGCCGACCGGCGAGATGTCGGTGGCATTCTCCATCTGCATCGAGATATCGGCTCCATACCATGCAACCGCTGCGATGAGCCCGCCGCCGATCGTGTAATAGAAGATCGAGCGTAGATCGAAGGTCTCGGCAATCGCCACCAGAATCAGCGCCGGGACAAAAGCCGCCGCACCGGCAAAGCTGGTGGAAAAAAACGCCACCGTGAAGAACATGAACTTCTCGATCGGATCGGCGGTCATCGCGATCATTTCCGGCATCATGATTCCGATCGCCAGCGCAATCCCGGCTGCGAGAATGGCGAACATCAGGGAAAACAGGATTACAAAGCACCGGACGACAAAAGACATTGCGGGAAGCCCCCCTGCGAACCGCCTCTTTAGAGTGTTTTCGCCCGAAGTGGAAACCGGTTCATCAGCGCCGAATAGCGGGACTAGTCGGTCATGGCCATGGCGCGCAGGGTCATCCGCTCACGCGCCGACAGCTTCTCGGTCTCGCTCTTGAGCTGACCGCAGGCTGCCAGGATATCGCGGCCGCGCGGCGTGCGTACGGGCGACGCATAGCCGGCATTGAATACGACCTCGGAGAATTTCTCGATCTGGTCCCAGTCCGAACATTCATAGCGACTGCCGGGCCACGGGTTGAACGGGATCAGATTGATCTTGGCCGGAATGCCTTTCAGCAGCCGCACCAGTTCCTTCGCATCCGAAAGCGAATCGTTGACGCCCTTCAGCATCACGTATTCGAAGGTGATGCGGCGCGCGTTGGAAACGCCCGGATAATTGCGGCAGGCCTCGAGCAGGTCGCGGATCGGATATTTGCGGTTGAGCGGCACCAATTCGTTGCGCAGATCGTCACGCACCGCATGCAGCGAGATCGCCAGCATGCAGCCGATCTCGGCGCCGGTGCGCGCGATATTCGGCACCACGCCGGATGTTGAAAGGGTGATGCGGCGCCGCGAGAGCGAGAGACCGTCGCCATCCGAGGTCACATGCAGGGCGTCGCGCACCGCCTCGAAATTGTAGAGCGGTTCGCCCATGCCCATCATGACGATGTTGGACACGCAGCGTTCGCCCTCGGTCGGAAGGCCAGGCCCGGTCGCGCGCGTCTGTCCCCGCAAGTCACCGAGGCGCTCGCGCGCGACCATGGTCTGGGCAACGATTTGACCGGGCGTCAGATTGCGCACCCGCCG
>JAEVZN010000282.1 GCA_023392205.1 Pseudomonadota bacterium | reverse complement strand
TGACGAGGTTGCCGTTCGGCAGCAATTGCGTCACCACGCCGGCGATATTGGTCGACAATTCATCCTTGCGGTCGATCGTGCCCTTGCCTTCGCTCGCGCCGACGGAATCGGTGGTGATCATCGCGCCCGGAACGACGACCTTGTTGAGCACGGGCAGCGTCTTGCGTCCGAAAAACGCTTCGACATTCACGTTCTCTTCGCCCCGGCGCCGGCGTGTCGTCTCGTTCTCGACCGTCGCCTTGTCGGTGATCTTCACCTTGACGGTGAGAATGTCGCCGACCAGATGCGCGCGCTGATCCTTGAAGAAGGCGCGCGATCCGTTCCGCCACAGCGAATTGGGATTGTAGGAGGCGGGCTGCGGCATCGGCATCGGCATCTGCACCGGCTTGTAGCCGGCGACCGTGGTCGGGTTCTCGATCGGCGTCAGCGGCGGCGCTTCGCCGATCTGGCTCAGGCGCTCGATGGACGAGCAGCCGCCGAGCAAAACGCCAAGCAGGGCCAGAGCGGGCAGCGGGCGCGTGGGCAGGGGACGGGACAGGGTGAACATGGACATGACTCTGACTGCTAGCGGGCTGCGGAGGTCTGGACCGTGGCGTGATTGGCCGCGGCCGTGGTGATGCGCGGCGTGAGCGACGTCACCTTGACCTGGCCGGACGCGGTGACCGTGCCCTGGATGATGCGTTTGGATTGCAGGTTGGTGATGTTGACCGTGTCGCCGAGCGCGCCGGATTCCTCGGCCTTGCCGCGTGCGGTGAGGACGATCCCCGGCACCTCGTAAACGAGGATCACCGGTTCGCCGCGCCTCACCAGTTGCGGCCGCGTGATGTCGGCATTACGCACGATCTGTCCGGCGCGCATGGCTTGCTGTGCGGCCATGCCGATGGCCGGTGCGGTCTCCTGCAGGCTGTCGGCCTTGATCTGACTGCGCGGACGCTTCTCGACCGCGAGATCGCCTTCGCCGAGAATCTCGCCGCGCGCGATGGCCCGCGTCAGCACCACCGTGTCGCCGGCCGCGCTCGCCGTTCCGGTCACGCGCAGCGGTGCGTCGCCGGTGATGAAGTCGATCTGGAAACGACCGCCGCGCGGATCGACGGTCATGCGCGCGACCGCCAGCGGGGCAGTATTTGCCGGATCGAGGTGCAGCGTGGGCAGGGCGCTTTCGATCGACACCAGCACATTCGCCGGATCGCCGAGATTCATCTGCTCCGAGATGATGGTGGCGATCCGTTCGCGGATTTCCATCGCGCCGACCACGCGGCTGGCCCGTGTCACCGATACGTCGATCAGTCCGGATGCATCGATACCCATCACGGCATGCGGCCGCAGCGCTTCGAGCACGGTCCTGGTGGACACCGTGCCGGTTTCGCCGAGATCGGGCGCGCGAAACACGGCGATGCGCGCCTTGACGCTGTCGACATTGTCGACGAGGTCGCCGATGCGCACGAGGTCGCCGAACACCAGCGTGGTCGGCCGCAGGACCGGCACCTCCGTTGCATTGGCCTGTGACGCCAAAGCCTGCGCGGCGAACATGGAGAACAGGATTGCGGCGGTGAGACGCGTCATGGCTGTTGCTCCCTATCGCATCATGCCGGAGGTGGATTGCAGCATCTGGTCCGCTGCGCTCACCACCTTGGCGTTCATTTCGTAGGCGCGCTGCGCCGCGATCAGATCGGAAATCTCGCTCACCGCTTCGACATTGGCCTGTTCGAGCGAATTCTGCAGAAGGCTGCCGAAACCCTGCGAACCCGGCGTTCCGACCTGCGCAGTGCCGGAGGAGGGAGTCTCCAGAAAAAGATTGTCGCCGATGCCCTGCAGACCGGACTTGTTCACGAACAGCGCCAGCTGGATCTGGCCGATCTGAGTCGGTGTGGTCGTGCCGGCGGGCGTCACCATCACCTGTCCCTGCGCATTGATGGTGAGCCCGGTGGAATTGGGCGGCACGGTAATGGCGGGCTGCACGACATTGCCCTGGGCCGTCACGATCCGGCCGGTGGCATCGATGGCAAACGAACCGTCGCGGGTATAGGCCGTGCGGCCGTCCGGCAATTCGATCGGGAAGAAGCCTTCGCCGCGCACGGCGACATCGGTTTCCTTGCCGGTCTGCGCCAGCGCGCCTTGCGTCATGAGACGCGGCGTGCCGACCGTCTTCACGCCGGAGCCGAGTTCGACGCCGGAGGGCAGAATATTCCCCTGTTCGGAGGTCTGCGTGCCGACGCGGCGCACATGCTCATAGAGCAGATCCTGGAATTCCGCGCGCTGCCGCTTGTAGCCGGTGGTGCGCATGTTGGCGATGTTGTTGGAGATGACCTGAACGTTGAGTTCCTGGGCCATCATGCCGGTCGCCGCGGTATGAAGTGCTCTCATCGCCGCTGTCCTTCTTTACACCGGTACTTCGGCGAGACGTTCGATCGCCGAACGCCGCATGTCGCCGTGTTGCTGCAGAAGCGTCGCGATCTGCGTGTAGCTTCGGGTGACTTCGATCAGCCGCGCCATCTCGACGACACCGCGCACATTCGATTGTTCGAGCGAGCCCTGAATCACATTCGGATTGACCGCAGCCTGCGCCACGACATCGTCGGGCGCGGCGAAAGTTGAGGAGCCGTCTTTCTTCAGGAATTGCGGATTGTCGAAACGCACCAGCCGCAAGCGTCCGCGCAGACCGTCCGGCACTGCGATGGTGCCGTCGCGGCTGATGACAACGTCCTTGTCTTCGGGCTGGAACTGGATCGCGCCGGCCTCACCCATGACGGGATAGCCTGCGGAGGTCACCAGCTGACCGGCCGCATTGATCTGCATCGAGCCATTGCGTGTGTAGCGATCGCCGTTCGGGGTCTGCACGACCAGATAGGCGTCGCCGTCAATGGCGACATCGAGCGGGTTGCCGGTCTGCCGCACCGGCCCCTGTCCGAGATCGTGCCAGGTGGCGCGATCCTGCACATAGGACAGCTTGCGGTCCCCATGTCCGAAATGACCGTGCTGCGCACGCGGCATGATGTGTTCTTCGAACACCGCGGTGCCGGCCTTGAAACCGGTGGTATTGATGTTGGCGACGTTGTTCGAGACCACATCGAGTTCGCGCCGCAGCGACATTTGCCGCGACAGGCCGATCAGGCTGGCATTTCCCATCGCTCACTCCCCCACATCCGCGCCGCGCGGCCTCTCCCAAGGTCCTGACGGCGCCTATTCGGCCAGGGCTCTCCCAAGCACCTGGCCCGTCCTGTGTTGCGAGGGCCGTGCCAAAGGCGAAAGTCGTTATATTTCAGAGCGTTGATCAAATTTGAGGGC
>JAEVZN010000241.1 GCA_023392205.1 Pseudomonadota bacterium | reverse complement strand
GGTTTGCAATTAAAACACAAACGGCCGGGTCCTGCCCGGCCGTTTTCTTTTGCATCTGACCTGCCGAAGCGTCAGACCTCGCCGACCTTCAGGTCCGGCGCGTCCGGGTGCTTGATGCCCACGATGTGGTAGCCGGCATCGACATGATGGACTTCGCCTGTAACCCCACGCGACAGATCGGACAGAAAATAGGCTGCGGCATCGCCGACATCCTCAAGCGACACATTGCGCCGCAGCGGCGTATTGTATTCATTCCATTTCAGGATGTACCGGAAGTCGCCGATGCCCGATGCGGCGAGCGTCTTGATCGGACCCGCCGAAATCGCGTTGACGCGGATATTCTTCTGCCCCAAGTCGGCGGCAAGATAGCGGACCGAGGCTTCCAGCGCCGCCTTGGCCAGCCCCATGACGTTGTAATGGGGCATCCACTTTTCCGCGCCGTAATAGCTCAGGGTCAGCATCGACCCGCCATTGGTCATCAGCTTTTCGGCACGCTGGGCGATGGCGGTGAATGAGTAACAGGAGATCAGCATGGTCTTGCTGAAATTGTCCGCCGTCGTATCGATATAGCGACCGTCGAGTTGGTCCTTGTCGGAGAACGCGATGGCGTGGACGACGAAATCGAGAGACCCCCAGGCGGATTCCACGGCCTGAAACACGGCATCGATGGTCTCGGGTTCGGAGACATCGCAATGCCCGACTACAATCCCGTCAACCTCCTCCGCCAGAGGCTCGACGCGCTTCTTGAGTGCGTCGCCCTGGTAGGTAAAAGCGAGATCCGCGCCATGATTGCGGCAGGCCCGGGCAATTCCCCAGGCAATGGAGCGATTATTGGCGACCCCCATGATCAGGCCGCGCTTGCCACGCATCAGGGTCGACCCGTCCGCCATTGCTGTTCCCGATTTCTTGAATTGTTTCAGGGAAGGCACCTTGTGGCATAGGGTGCCGAAGCCATCAAGACGCGGCCGGCTCCTCCAATGGACCCGCGCGGTGTCGCCCGATCGGAGCCGGTTTCGGAATAGTGAATAGCCGGGCGGTGTTGACTGGGCTGTAACGGCATCCGCCAGACGGCCCCTCACGACCGAAAACCGGTTCTGAAGCCAGACGATCCGGATGTCAGGAAAGCCACACCATGAGCAGTTTTCGTCAGGATGTCGAAGCCACCGTTCCCTCGCTGCGCCGCTATGCCCGGGCCCTCACCCGCGATGCCGAACTCGCGGACGACCTCGTGCAGGACACGCTCGTTCGGGCGCTGCGCTCCGAACATCTGTTCCTCGGCGGCGACATCCGCTCCTGGATGTTCACGATCTTGACCAACCTCAACCGCAACCGCCTGCGCTCGCTGGCGCGGCGGCCGACAACCTCGGTCCTGAATGAAAACGATGCCGCCGACTTCGCCGGACCGGAGGCCGGTGGCCGCGACATCGAACGGGCGCTCGACCTTTTGGTCGACGAGCAGAAGCAGGCCTTGCTGCTGGTGGTGATGGAAGGCCTGTCCTACCGCGAGGTCGCCGACGTCCAGGGCGTCCCGATCGGCACTGTCATGTCGCGGCTCGCCCGCGCGCGCGCGCAGGTGAAGTCCTATCTGGACGGCGAGCGGCCGGCCCTGCGGCGGGTGAAATAATGTACACAGGACAACGATGACAAGTCGCGACTCTCCCGTCACGGAAGACGAGTTGCACGCGTTTGTCGACGGCCAATTGCCGGCTGACCGCCTGGACGCCGTCGAGGCCTGGCTGGCATCGCATCCCGACGACGCAGCAATGGTCGCGACTTGGCACGCTCAGGCCGATGCCATTCGCGCGCGGTTTGGCGAGGTAAACCGCGAGCCCGTGCCCGACCGGTTGAAACTGGGCAATCTCCTGCGCGAGCGGCGCAACTGGCGCGCGATTGCGGCCGTGGCTGCGGCCCTTGCGTTCTCCATTGGCGGTGTCGCCGGATGGACGATGCGCGGCACCGAGGAAATCGAAGTGACTGCCGCCGATCCGGCAGACCGGATCGCACAGGACGCGCTGAACGCACACAAACTGTTTGCCGGCGAGATGCGTCATCCGGTCGAGGTCAATGCCGGCGAGGACCATCTGCTGCCGTGGCTTTCGCGTCGGCTCGATACGCCGTTGCGCATTCCCGATTTCTCGGCTTTCGACCTGAAATTGCTGGGTGCACGGTTGCTGCCCGGCCCCAGCGCGCCCGCGGCGCAATTCATGTTCGAAAGCAGCAATGGAGAGCGCATCACCTTCTACTGCTCGAGGCTGGGTCAGGATCAGGCCGCTTTGCGCTATTACCTGTCCGACCACATCGCCGCGGTGCGCTGGGTGGTCGGGGGTTACGGCTATGTCGTGTCCGGGCCGGCCGACAAGACGAGGCTGAAGGAGCTGGCCAAATCGGCCTTCGAGCAGCTTGAGAACCGCGCGCCGCCTCGCCCCGCACCGCGTTCGTCCGGCGAACCGATTGTCAGCCGGCGTGGCGGTTAGGGACCGCTGCGTCAGGACAGCCCCTTGCGCGGATCGTAGGGTTGCTCCTCCTGCAGACGCTGCATCAGGGCCTCGAGCTCCGGATCGACAGCATCGGGCAGCACAATCCGCACAGTCGCGAGCAGATCGCCCTTGCCATCCTTGGCTGGCAATCCCTTGCCTTTCAGGCGAAAGGTTCGGCCACCGCTGGTGCGTGCAGGAATAGCCAGTTCGACCGCTCCGCCCAGCGTGGGTACGCGCACTTTCCCACCGAGCACCGCCTCGTAAACCGTGATCGGCAATTCCAGTTTGATGTTGGCGCCATCCCGTTCGAAAAAGGGATGCTTGGCAATGCTCACCGTGACGATCGCATCGCCAGGCACTCCGCCTTGACTGGCAAAGCCCTGACCCTTCAGCCGAATCTGCTGCCCATCCATGAGGCCGGGCGGGATCTTGACGTCCACTTCCTTGCCGGTCGGCAATTGCACGCGCCGCGACCCGCCATGCGCCAGATCGGCAAGCGTAATGATTGTCGTCGCCGTAACATCCTGGCCAGGCGCAGGCGCAAAGTCCTCGGGCTCAAATCGAGCGCCGCGATGCGCGCGGGCACGCCCTCCCATCATCTCCTTGAGGATATCGTCGATCCCGCCGAAGCCCGAAAATCCGCCCCGGCCACCGCCAGCCTGGCGAGCGCCCTGCCCGCCCTGCGGACCCCAGGTGAATGTTTCGAATTGGACATCCGGTCCCGCCGCGCCCGCCCCTGCAAAGCCGCCGGGATGCATGCCTTCAAAGCCGGTGAAACGAGGCTTGCCGTCGGCATCGATCTCGCCCGCATCGAATTGCTTGCGCTTCTTTTCGTCGCCGAGGATTTCATAGGCCGAGTTGACCTCGGAAAATCGTTCGGAGGCCTTGGGGTCGTTCTTGTTGGCGTCGGGATGGTGCTTCTTCGCGAGTTTCCGGAATGCTGACTTGATCTGACCAGCCGCAGCCCCCCGCGGCACCCCCAAAACCTCATAGGGGTCGCGCATTCAATCCACTCCTTGTGACAGAGGCCGGGTTGGCCCGGCATGACAGTTGCAACGATATCTGGGACTGTAATCCGGTTTTCGCAACGCCGCAGGATCAGGTCCGCCGCCAGGGTTTCATCCGGCGCACCTCCCATGGCCCCTTGGCCAGCCGGCAAGCCTCACCCTGGAGCCAGGTCTCCTCGCCACGGACCACATGGCTGGCCAGGAAATCGCGGCACAACTCGCCGTCCATCCGATAGGTTACCGAGAGCGGCGTCACGGTGCCCCGCGCGCCGCTGGCCGGATTCTCCCAGGAAAAGCTCTTGTCGCCGGCGTCAGACGACAGGGCCTCGCGGGCAGCGCGCTCAGCAAAGACAAGGTCCTCCGCCGGCGGCATTGCGAGATCGGCAGGGGTAGCATCCGAAGAACGGGCGTGCGTATGCTGCGCGCCATGCAACCCGGCATTTGCCGCAGCCGCTGATTTCCCAGCATTACTGGCAATGCTTCCCGTGTGAACCGGCTCGTCGTCCTGCTTTGTCTCGCTTCCGCCGAGCGGAATACTGGTGCTGCATCCGGCGCTGTTCAGCGCGGTCAGGCCCAATACGCCGAACCACAATAGGCGACACCATAGTCTGCCGTGACCGGCTCGACTATATACGCGGTGCCGGTCGGCAACAGGCCCGGCCACTTGGTGCTCCCCGACATGACAGACACACCCACGATAGAAATGCCGGATCAGTTAAAGAACGGTGATTTTACGGAAAATTCCGAGCCGTTCGTGCTTTTTGCCCAGTGGTTGGCGGAAGCCGAACGGTCGGAACCCAACGATCCCAATGCCATGGCGCTGGCGACCGCGGGCGCCGACGGGTTTCCGGACGTTCGCATGGTGCTGCTCAAGGGCTTCGATCCGGCTGGCTTCGTGTTTTACACCAATGTCGACAGCGCCAAGGGCCAGGAGCTGAAGGAACGCCCGCAGGCGGCGCTTGCCTTTCACTGGAAATCCCTGCGCCGTCAGGTTCGCATTCGCGGCCCGGTCGCGCAGGTCAGCAGCGCCGAGGCGGACAGCTATTTCGCGACCCGGCCGCGACTGGCGCAGATCGGGGCCTGGGCCAGCAAACAATCGCGGCCGCTCGAAAGCCGGCTTGCGTTCGAGAAGGCGGTCGCATCGGTCACGGCCCGATATCCCATTGGCGCCATTCCACAGCCGCCATACTGGTCGGGATTTCGTGTCACGCCGCTTTCGCTGGAATTCTGGCATGATCGTCCGTTCCGCCTGCACGATCGGATCGTCTTCAGCCGGGCGGACGTGAATGAGGCTTGGACCAGGACCCGCCTTTACCCCTAATGTCGCTCCGAGCCTTGCGACCATGACAGGACGATTTGATGCCAACCGATAACGGCCCGCGCCGTACTTTGCTGCTGACAGGCGCAAGCCGAGGGATCGGCCATGCGACGGTCAAGCGCTTCTCGGCGGCCGGTTGGCGCGTGATTACCTGCTCGCGGCACCCGTTCCCGGAAAACTGCCCTTGGGAAGCCGGCCCGGAGGACCATATCCAGGGCGATCTCGGCGATCCGGACAACACCGCCGATGCCATCGACGAGATCAAACGACGGCTTCCGGATGGCGAGTTGCACGCGCTGGTCAATAACGCCGGGATCTCGCCGAAGGCCGATGACGGCGGCGCGCGGCTGAATGCGCTCGATACAAATCTGAAGGTATGGCAGCAGGTCTTTCAGGTGAATTTCTTTGCGCCCATCATGCTGGCGCGCGGATTGATGGAAGAACTCAAGCGGACACACGGCTCGGTCGTGAACGTCACGTCGATCGCAGGATCGCGCGTGCACCCGTTCGCCGGCGCCGCCTATGCCACGTCCAAGGCCGCATTGGCGTCGCTGACGCGGGAGATGGCGTGGGATTTCGGGCCGCTCGGCATTCGCGTCAACGCCATCGCGCCTGGCGAAATCGATACGGCCATTCTCTCACCCGGCACCGACAAGATTGTCGAACAGCAGATCCCCATGCACCGGCTGGGCACGCCCGACGAGGTGGCTAAAATCATCTACGTGCTGTGCACCGAGACGTCGTCCTATGTGAATGGTGCGGAAATCCACATCAATGGCGGCCAGCACGTCTGAGACTTCAGGATTACAGCCACTTCTTCCATTTGAAATAGACCAGTGGCACCACAGCGGACATGACCATCGCAGCAAGTGCGACCGGATATCCGAACGACCAGCTGAGTTCGGGCATATCCCTGAAATTCATGCCATACACAGTGCCGACCAGCGTCGGCGGCATCATGACCACCGCCACGACCGAGAACAGCTTGATGATGTTGTTCTGCTCGATGCTGACCAGCCCGAGCATGGCATCGAGAAGAAATGTGATGTTGTTGGTGAGATAATTCGTGTGGTCGGACAAGGATTGAACGTCGCGCTGCATCGTTTTCAATTGCGCCCGCATCTCTTTCGACCAGCGCATATTCTCGTCGTCATTGGCGAGAAACAGTACCAGACGGCCGATTGAAACCAGGCTTTCGCGCACTTTGAGCGCAAGATCACCCTTGCGGCCGAGCGTGAAAAGGATCCCCTGGTACATGCGGGCCGACCCGCCTCGGCTGCGCCGCAGATCGAAAATTCGGCGCGACACCTGATCGACCTCGGTGCCGATCCGCTCGAGGATATCCGCGCTGCGATCTATGACAGCCTCGAGCAAATCCAGAAGCAGCGTCTGGCCGTTGATATTGGCGGGACAGGACCGGCCGAGCTTGTGCCGGATCATCGCAAACGGGCTGGGTTCGTCATAGCGGACGGTGATC
>JAEVZN010000239.1 GCA_023392205.1 Pseudomonadota bacterium | reverse complement strand
GTGGTGCGCGAAGGCGTCGGCGACCGGTCGGCAGCCGCCCACGAACAGAGCCTCTTCGACCTCGATGCAAAATATGCCGATGTGGTGTCGCTTGCCGAGACGCTGGATTATCTCAGCAACTCTCCGGCTCGGCGCGAATAGACCTCGCGCCCCGCGACATATGTCGCCTGCACGGCGCGGTCGTCGCCGAGCGTCATCTGGATGAACAGGGCTTCCGCGAGGTCTTTGGCAAACTGCATCCGGTAGTCGATGACCGGCGTGGATTTCATGTCCAGCACCACGAGATCGGCTTCCATGCCCGGCGCGATGCTCCCGATCCTGTCGTCGAGATACATCGCCTGCGCGGTGCCGCGGGTCGCCATATAAAATGCATGCGGCGCGGACAGGGCGTGGCTGTTGAGCTGCGCCGCCTTGTAGGCCTCGTTGAGCGTCACGAGAATCGAGAACGACGTGCCCGCACCCAGATCGGTGCCCAGCCCCACGCGCACTGGCCGGTCGGGGCGCCGGGCGCGTGCGATATCGAAGGCGCCGGAGCCCAGAAAGAAATTCGACGTCGGGCAATGCGCAATCGCCGATCCGGTCCGATGCATGGTGTGCATCTCGTCCTCGGTCAGATGCACGCCATGTCCGAACACCGCACGCGGCCGGCACAGCGAATAGTGATCGTAGACATCCAGATAGCCCTTTCGCTCGGGAAAAAGCTCGCGGATCCAGGCCACCTCACGCTCATTTTCCGAGACATGCGTCTGCAGATAGCAATCCGGATGTTCATTGCAGAGCGCGCCGGCCATCTCCAGTTGCTCGCGCGTGCTGGTGGCGGCAAAGCGCGGCGTGACGGCGTACATCAGCCGGCCGCGATTGTGCCACTTGCCGATCAGCATCCTGGTTTCGTCGTAACTTGACTGCGGCGTATCGAGCAGCGCCGCGGGCGCGTTGCGGTCCATCATCACCTTGCCGGCGGCTATCCGCATGCCAAGCCTTTCGGCCTCCTCGAATAGCGCGTCCACCGATTGCGGATGAACGGTGCAATAGACGCAGCTTGAGGTGATCCCGTTGCGGAGGCTTTCGCGCAGAAAGATCTTCGCCACGCTGCGCGCGAAATCCCTGTCGGAGAATTTCTGCTCGGTCGGAAAGGTGTAGGTGTCCAGCCAGTCCAGCAATTGCGCGCCGAAGCCGCCGATCATCGGCGTCTGCGGATAATGCACATGGCTGTCGATGAAGCCGGCCGAGATCAGCGCATCCTTGCCGTAGTCGGTCACGTCCGTCCCGGCGGGCAGACGCGGCCGCACCTGTTCGGCCGGACCGAAATGGGTGATGAGCCCGTCCTCCATCGCCACGATGGCATCGGAATCGTAGACCATCGCGCAGTCGAGGCCGTCTTTGTACGGGTCGCCCGTAAAGGTCAGCACCGGCCCGCGAATTGCTGTCAGTCCCAAGTCACCACCTTCGCATTCCATCTGCCGGCACCCATACCGGCGGTCATGCTTCAGGCCTATTCAATCAGATTCCGGCGCGGCTTTGCGAGAAACCGGACAGAGAATGTATGATGTCCGGTAATCGGCAGTTAATCGGCTGCGACCAGAATGCAGGGATGATCGCATTCGACCACCTGACCTGCGGAGCAGCCGACATATGAAACGCATTCTCATGGCCGCAGGCCTGATCGCTGCCGCCAGCTGCCTGACGACGGCACCCGCCGTCGCGCAGTCCCAGCGCGCGGTCGACATGAACCTGTCGACGGCGGGCTTCATCATGCGGGAGGCCAATACGCCGGCTCAGATGGCGCGGCTGCGCAGCCTGCCGCCGCGCGTCATGGTCCCGCACCGCAAGAATGGCACCCGCTATTACGTCTATGCCGATCCGGACTATTGCAAATGCGCGTTTGTGGGCAGCGAGACGGCCTATCGGCAATTCCGCACCATGCAACCCTTGCCGCAGCCGGACAATGTGAGCGCAGGCGGCGGCGCCAATGTGGTCTCGGAGATGGAAAACGAGATGAACCACGACGCCGGGATCGACGATCTTTTCGCGCCGGGCTTCTGAGGCGAAACCCGGTTGCGACGTCAGGCCCGCGCGCGCTAATCCTAGGCGATGACCGCCAGCACATCCGCGCCCGGCCCGCTCTCGGGCATCCGTATTCTCGACCTGACCAGCGTGATCCTCGGCCCCTATGCCACGCAGATCCTGGCGGATTTCGGGGCGGATGTGATCAAGGTCGAGTCGCCATCGGGCGACATCATGCGCCATGTCGGCCCGATGCGGAATGCGGGCATGGGGCACATCTACCTCAATCTCAACCGCAACAAGCGTTCGATCGCGCTCGATCTCAAAACACCGCAGGTGCGCGACGCGCTGCGCAAACTGGCAGCGACGGCGGATGTGTTCGTTTCCAATGTCCGCCCGGCGGCGATGGCAAGGCTGGGTCTCGGTTACGACGATATCCGCGCGATCAATCCCCGTATCGTCTATGCAAGTGCGGTCGGGTACGGGGCCAAGGGGCGCTATGCCGGCAAGCCGGCCTATGACGATCTCATTCAGGGGCTATCGGGCATCGCCGCCATCGCCCGCGATGCCTGGGGTGGCGAGCCGCGCTACATGCCGCTGGCCATTGCCGACCGCACGGTCGGGCTCTATCTCGCCAACGCGATCTCGGCCGCGCTCTTTCATCGCGAGCGGACCGGCCAGGGCCAGGCAATTGAAATCCCGATGTTCGAGGTCTTCGTCGAATATCTGCTCGGCGATCACCTTGCGGGCCTGACCTTCGATCCGCCGGAAGGCCCGCAATATTATCCCCGGCTCGTCTCTCCGCATCGCAGGCCCTATGCCACCAGCGACGGTCATGTCTGCGCGCTGGTTTATACCGACATGCACTGGAAGAACTTCTTCCGCGCCATCGGCCGCGAGGAATTGCTGCGCGATCCGCGATTCTCGACGCATGGCAATCGCGCGGCGAATATCGATGCCGTCTACGAATTCGTCGCCGACACGCTCAAGACCCGTACCACCGCGGAATGGGTGGCGCTGCTGGACGACAACGACATTCCGGTCACGCCGCTGCATGACATCCAGAGCCTGCTGGACGACCCACATCTCAAGGATGCCGGCTTCTTCAGGATTGTCGAGCATCCCACCGAAGGCCGCCTGCGCATGACCGACGTGCCGGGATCCTGGTCGCAATCGCAGCCCGATATCCGCAGCCTGCCGCCTGTCCTCGGCGCGCATACGGCCGAAGTGTTGCGCGAGGCGGGATATTCCGACGACGACATTGCCGGCATCACTGGTCACGACGCCGCGGCCAAAAACAAGGCCTGAGCGGACAGCCGCTTCTGAGTCGCGGACGCAGAGTCAAGAACGCGTGGGAAGATAAATGACTCGCCTCGCCCCGCCAGAATCGCGCTTGGTGGCAGCGGAACTCGCGCAGTCGAAAGGTGCTCCATGCTGCCGCTCTCCCGGCCGCTGTCAGATCAGCACAGCGCCAGCCTGATGACGCTTTCCGTGGCCGGGGCCTTGCTGGCCGCGACTGTCATCATGGCCAGCGTGCTGGCCGGGCTGTAACGGCCACTCAGCCGGCAATATCGTCGAGCGCGCCCTTCAGCCCCTCGAAATCATAAGGCTTGCCGAGAAAGCGGATCGGCTGAAATTCCTTCAGCCGCGCTTGGACCTGCGACTGGTCCTCGCCGCTCGCCACGATCAGCGGCAATTGCGCATGCGAGGTACGAATATCGCGCACCAGATCGTCGCCATGCCGGTCCGGCAATCCGAGATCCATCAGCACCGCGGCATAGGTTGCGCCCTGCGCGCGCAGCATTTCCAGCGCTTCCGCGGCGCTGCCCGCCTCGTCAGCCTCACGGCCAAGGTCGAGCAGCATGTCCACGGCCAGCATCCGGATCAGCACTTCGTCTTCAACGACGAGCACGCGGCCCGCGTCAGTCATGTCCCCCCGCTTTCTTCGGCCACTGAATGCGGCCGCGAAAATCTTGGTTCGAAAATGATGGCGGCGGACATATAGCCCGCCGCCACCGAAACTCAATTACATTTGTACGCCGCTTTTCTTGATCGGCTCAGCCCATTTGGCGATCTCGTCCTTGACGAACTTGCCGAGATATTCAGGCGAACGACGGTCCTTTGCCACGATCATGGCGCCGAGGCTCGACAAGCGCTCCTGCACGGCCGGTGTCTCCATCGCCTGGTTTGCGGCATCCGCCACCTTTTTCACGATGGCTTCCGGCGTGCCCTTGGGCATGAAGATCGCATTCCAGGTATAGGCCTCCATGCCCTTGGTGCCCTGCTCTTCAGCGGTCTGCAGGTTCGGCAGAGCCGGCGAACGCTCCTTGGTCATGATGGCAATGGCCTTGACCGTGCCGCCATCGACCTGGGGCTTCGCGGTCGAGACGATCTCGCAGAGAAAGTCGATACGACCGCCCTGCAGATCCTGCATCGCGGGTCCCGTGCCCTTATAGGGCACATGCACGATATCGGTGCCCATC
>JAEVZN010000205.1 GCA_023392205.1 Pseudomonadota bacterium | reverse complement strand
CCCTTCGCCGTCACCGTGTCGTAGGAAGAGGACGCGTAGTTCGACAGCGGCAGATCGATGAACTTGTAGTTTTCGCCGGCGGGGGCGAACATCGACGCATTGATGCGGTTCACGTCGGCATCGTCCCAGGCGAACGTCACCTTCTTGCGATTGTTCTTGCCTTCCATCGCCTTCAGCGCATCCGACCCGATGAAGTCATGGTCGAACTTGGTGAAGGTGTTGTAGCCGAGTTCGAACGGCGTCGTGTAGTAATCCTCGATATTGTCGGAAACGAAGCTGCCGCCGATGGCCGCATTGGCCTCGTAGCTCGTGCCCGGCAGCCATTCGCGATAGGCCTTCAGCTTGTCGCCGGTATAGACCGCAGGCACCGGTGACGGGATCCAGCCCGATTCCAGCGTGTTGGTGGCATAGGCGCGCGCCCCGACCGGCACGATGCCGGAATCCTTGCCCGCTTCCATGATCGCATTGCGGATCTCGTCGCCCTCGGCATACGGCCCCCACACTTCGAGGCCCGGCGCACCGGCCATGCCGTGACGCAGAGCGCGCACCTTGCGGCCGGCAATTGTGATGTAGCCCATATTGAAGAACTTGATGTCCGGCATGGTGCCGCCATTCAGCTTCTTGATCACGTCCTGGGCGTTCGGGCCCTGGATCTGATAGCGGTAGAAGCTGCGCGACACCGGCTTGCCCATCGGGCGCGACGGCGAACGGTCGTCATATTCCGTCTCGACATCGAAGCCGCCGGTCTTGGCGTGGAATTCGATCCAGTTGGCAGCCGGATTGCGGCCGACATACACGAGTTCATTTTCCGCAAGATAGAACAGGATGCCGTCGCCGATGACATGGCCGTAATGCGTGACGGGCGCAAACTGCTTGGCCTTGTCGACGGTGAAATTCTTGAACGAGTTGGTCGACAGATAGGACAACAGCTTCAGCGCGTCCTTGCCGCGCACGAACAGGTTGACCATGTGGTGCGACTGGTCGAACAGCACGCAGGTCTCCCGCCATGCGCCCTGCTCGTCGCGCCAGTTGGTGAATTCCGGCGCCACGACCGGATACACATAGGCCCCGATCTGCGAGTTGCGCATCATCTTTACCGGGTTGCCTTCAGCTTTCAGCTTTTCTTCCAGATTCTTGTAAGCCATCGTTGTTCCTCCAACAGGTCGTTTCAGCGCAACGGACCGTTACGCGCACAAGCAGGCCGCAAGCAGGCCGTATGTCGGTCGGCCGGATGAGCGGCCCCGAAAAGAAGTGTCGGTTCAGACTGAATTCGGCGCGAATTTGTATACAAGAGCATGACTTGCTCCTGTATGAGCCGCTGGCTCCAGCCGTCCCTAGACCAGAATACGTCCGTTTCTTGACTATCCGGATGGACGCCCCACCCGTATTGCCGCTATTGTATACAGCATGAATCCGCGCCAACTCAAGACGCGCGAACGAAAAAGGGAGGCGCCGGTGCCGGTTCCGATCGCCGAAAGCGAGCGGTCCTTCTCGCAGACCGTGAAGGCGCAATTGTCGCTGCGCGACCTGATCCTCGCCGGCGACCTGAAGCCAGGCGACCGGCTGTCCGAATTGTCGATGGTCGAGCGGCTGGGTATTTCCCGCACGCCGATCCGCATGGCGCTGGTGCGGCTGGAGGAAGAAGGCTTTCTCGAAGCCATTCCCTCGGGCGGTTTCGCCGTGAAAGCCTTTTCCGAGCGCGATATTCACGACGCCATCGAGATGCGCGGCACGCTGGAAGGCTTTGCCGCACGGCTCGCCGCCGAACGCGGCGTGCGCAGCGCGGTGCTGGTGGCGATGAAGGATTGCCTTGCCCAACTCGATGCGCTGGTGGGCCGGCCCACACTCAGTGTCGACGACTTCTCCGAATATGTGGGCCTGAATGGGCAGTTTCATACGCTGCTGATTGCGGCCGCCGATTCCCCCGTGCTCTCGCGCCAGATCGATCGCGCGCTGAACCTGCCCTTCGCCTCGCCGAGCGGTTTCGTGATGGTGCAGGCCATGCTGCCGGAAGCGCGACAGATCCTCACCATCGCGCAGGATCATCATCATTGCGTGGTGCGCGCCATCGAGGAACGCGAGGGTGCGCGCGCGGAGGCCCTGATGCGCGAACATGCGCGGCTGGCGCATCGCAATCTGCAACTCGCCTTCCGCAACCAGGGCACGCGTGATCTCGTGCCGGGCGCGGTGCTGATCCGCCGCCCCACAACCGGCCGCTATTGAACGCGGCCGGCACAATCGGTTTCAACATAACAACGCTACGAAAAATGCAACGGGAGAGAATGCCATCATGCAACGGAGCAAGCCACCTTACCGTGCCGATCAGGTCGGGAGTTTTCTGCGCAGCGATGCGTTGAAAGCCGCGCGCGCAAAGCGCGACAGGAACGAGATCAGCGCCGAGGCATTGCGCGCCATCGAGGATGAGGAGATCATAAAACTCATCCGCAAGCAGGAAGATTGCGGCCTGCAACTTGCGACCGACGGCGAATTCCGCCGCTCATTCTGGCATTTCGACTTTCTCGCCGGTCTCGACGGCGTCGAATTGTTCGAACATGAGCACGGCATCAAGTTTCAGGGCGCGGAGACCAAAGCACGCAATATCCGTATTTCCGGCAAGGTCGATTTCCCGGACGACCACCCGTTTCTCGATCATTTTCGGTTTCTGAAAGCCAATACGAAGGTCGCCGCGAAGATGACCATACCCTCGCCGACCGTGCTGCATTTCCGCGGCGGGCGACGCTGGATCAGCAAGGACATCTATCCCGATCTCGATCAATTCTATCACGATGCCGGCAAGGCCTATGGCAAGGCCGTGCAGTCCTTCTACGAAGCCGGTTGCCGCTATCTGCAATTCGACGACACGGTGTGGGCCTATCTGTGTTCGCCGAAGGAACTCGCAGGCGCTCGCGAACGCGGCGACGAACCGGACGGCCTGCAACAGAAATACCGCGACTTGATCAATCTGGCGCTGAAGGACAAGCCGTCCGACATGGTCGTCACCATGCATGCCTGCCGCGGCAATTTCCGCTCCACCTGGATTTCCGAAGGCGGCTATGAGCCGGTGGCCGAAGTGCTGCTCGGACAGGTGAATTTCGACGGCTATTTCCTGGAATACGATACCGATCGCGCCGGCGGGTTCGAGCCTTTGCGCTTCCTGCCCAAAGGCGACAAGCAGGTCGTACTTGGGCTGATCACGTCGAAAAGCGGAACGCTCGAAAACAAGGACGACGTGAAGCGCCGCATCGACGAAGCCACAAAATTTGCGCCGCTTGAGCAATGCTGTCTGTCGCCGCAATGCGGCTTCGCCTCCACCGAGGAAGGCAACATTCTCACCGAAGACCAGCAATGGGCAAAGATGCGCGAGATCGTCGAGATCTCCGGCGAGGTGTGGGGCCGCTGACGTTGCCCGCATCTCTCCGCGCTGCGTTTACGCTGCTATGCAGCGTAAACGGACTGAAAGGCTGCGTGTTTAGGGCTTGAAGCGCCAAGGCGGATCGGGAAAACTCCCCTGATAAAGGAAATAATATCCTTGAGGGAGGACATGATGATTGGATTCCCGACGCTTCGGCGTCTGGCCGGTACGTTTGCGGCTGTCGCGGCCCTGACATTGTCGGCCTCACCGCATGCCAAGGCCCAGTCCGGAGACCCGATCCGGATCGGCTTCGGCATGGCGCTGACCGGACCGCTTGCCGCCAACGGCAAGCAAGCCCTGCTCGGCATGCAGATCTGGGAGGATCAGATCAACAAGAAGGGCGGCCTGCTCGGGCGTCCGGTGAAACTCGTCTACTATGACGACCAGACCAATCCTTCTACGGTGCCCGGCCTCTATACGAAGCTGATCGATGTCGACAAGGTCGATCTGGTAATCGGACCTTATGCGACAAACATGGTCGCGCCGGCGATGCCCGTGATTATGCAGAAGGGCAAGGTTTTCGTGACTCTGTTCGGGCTCGCGGTGAACAGCGAGTTCAATTATCCCAAATACTTCTCGATGATCCCGACCGGCCAGGTCACCAAGCCGTCCTTCACCGAAGGCTTCCTCGATATCGCGGCACAGAACAAGCTGCAGACCGTGGCACTCGTCGCGGCGGATGCGGAATTCGCACGCAATGCCTGCGAGGGCGCGCGCGAGAATGCCAAGAAGCACAAGATGCGGATCGTCTATGACCGCACTTATCCGCCGCCGACGACCGATTTCACGCCGATCGTGCGTGCGATCCAGGCGGCCAATCCCGATGCCGTGGTGGTATGTTCCTATCCGCTCGACTCTGTCGGCATGGTGCGCGCGGTCAACGAGATCGGCTTCAAGCCGAAAATGTTCGGCGGTGCCATGGTGGGTCTGCAAGCCACCGTGTTCAAGCAACAGCTAGGCCCGTTGATGAACGGCATCATCAATTACGAGACCTGGGTACCGACCAAGCAGTTCCTGACACCCGATGCCGAGGCGTTCCTGAAGGAATATCAGTCGCGCGCGAAGGCGGCAGGCGTCGATCCGCTGGGCTATTATCTCGGGACCTGGGGCTTTGCCTATATCGAGTTGCTGGGCAAGGCCGTCGAGGGCGCGAAATCGCTCGACGATGACAAGATCGCCGAATATCTGCGCCAGAACACGATCCCGACCATCATGGGCCCGATCAGGTTCGGCAAGAACGGCGAATGGGCCGAGTCCGGCATGATGCAGGTGCAGTACCACAACATCAAAGGCAACGACATCGACCAGTTCCGCGGGATGGATACACAGGTCGTCGTGCATCCGCCGAAACTCGCCACCGGCGAGGCGGTAGTCCCGATGGAAAAACTGCGCTAAGTCTTGCAGGTCGCTTCACCTGTCGCGGGGGGGGGGGGGGGGGGGGGGGGGGGGGGGGGG
>JAEVZN010000219.1 GCA_023392205.1 Pseudomonadota bacterium | reverse complement strand
AACTGGGGCAAAACGCGACGACGCAATTTCATCGAAGAAAGGAAAATAGTCCTTGACAGCGTAACGCTGCCGGGATAGGGTTCCGGCATGCTCCACAATTGGATCTGAAGCGGACGCGGCCTTGCTGCGGCCGGGGGATCGTCATCATGTCCGAGAGTCCCGACAGCACCATTCCCGTCAGTGACATTCCAGACAACGCCGTGCATGCGCGGAAGATGTATGCGGACGGCGCGCCCATTCGCGATATCCGACAGGCGACCGGGTTCAGCGACTGGACGCTGTATCGCTGGATCGCTGGCGGACCGAAGGATGCAACCGGCCGGCCGCTCCTGCCGCCGCTGGGCAAACGCCGCAAGGCGCCGCAGCGCATCATGACAGAAGACCGGCTCACGCTGGCCAGTCGCATGATGCGCGCGGCGGAAGCGCAGATCGGCGAGATCGAAGCGCGTCTCGCCGGCAGCAGCCAGGCGCTCGGCGACCGCGAGCGCTGTGCCCGCACGCTGGCGTTGCTGGCGAGGACGCTGCAATCGCTGACCGCGCTCGATGCGCGGCACGAGACGGATGCGCGGAAGCGCAGGATCGCGAAAGAGAAGACATCGAAGGATGAGCCCGTTCCGCGATCCATTGACGAGCTTCGACGATCTGTTGCGGCAAAACTCGCAGCGATTGTCGCCCAGCGACATTCCGAAGGTAATGGCGGCGCTTGATGCCGCGGAACTCGCAATGTTCAACGCGGCGTGGGACGTGCATTGCCACCCGCATCAGCGTCCGCCGCTTCTTGGCAATAACGGCGAGCCCTGGAGCACCTGGCTGCTGATCGGCGGACGCGGGGCGGGCAAGACCCGCGCCGGCGCCGAATGGGTGCGGGCCATCGCGGAGGCACCGCGCGGGGAGGACGAGGAAGAGCGGCGCATCGCGCTGATTGGGGAGACAGAACACGAAACGCGCGAGGTGATGGTCGAGGGTGTATCGGGCCTGCTGTCCGTGCATGCACGCGAGAAGCGACCGCTCTGGTCGCCCTCGCGGCGGCGGCTGGAATGGGCCAACGGCGCGATCGCGCAGGCCTTTTCGGCGGAAGATCCGGAAAGCCTGCGCGGGCCGCAATTCTCCGCCGCCTGGTGCGATGAACTGGCGAAATGGAAGCAGGCGGAGTCCGCCTTCGACATGCTGCAATTCGGATTGCGGTTGGGTGTGCATCCGCGCCAGGCGATCACCACCACGCCGCGGCCGAACGCGCTCCTGAAGCGGCTCATCGCCGATCCGGCAAGTGCGGTGACGCGCGCTCCGACGCGGGCCAATGCCTATCATCTCTCACCCGCCTTCATCGACAATGTGGTGAAGCGTTATGACGGCACGCGGCTCGGCCGGCAGGAACTGGATGGTGAGATCGTCGAGGACCGGCCGGATGCCTTGTGGTCGCGCGCATTGCTCGAGATGTGCCGGGTTGCCGATGCACCGCCCTTGCAGCGGATCGTGGTGGCGGTCGATCCGCCGGCATCTTCCGGCAAGGGCGCCGATGCCTGCGGGCTGGTGGCGGCAGGTCTTGACGCGAACAGCGTCTGTTATGTGATCGCCGATGAAACGATACAGGGTCTGTCGCCGGCCGGCTGGGCGTCGCGGGCCATCGCCTTGTGGCGTAGGCTGTCGGCCGATGCGCTGGTGGTCGAGGTCAACCAGGGCGGCGACATGGTGCGCGCGGTGATCGGCGAGGCAGATCCGGATGTGCCGGTGATCGCGGTGCGTGCGTCACGCGGCAAGTGGCTGCGCGCGGAGCCGGTGGCCGCGCTCTACGAGCAGGGGCGGGTGAAACATAAGGGCGGGTTCGCATCGCTGGAGGACGAGATGTGCGATTTCGGATTGAACGGATTGTCGTCCGGCCGTTCGCCCGACCGGCTCGATGCGCTGGTCTGGGCGATCTCGCATCTGACTTTTGGCGCACGGCCGGGACCGCGGGTGCGAAGTTTGTGATCGGCGGGAATTCATTTTCTCGGCGCGATGCGCAGCATTGCGGCGCTGGCGGGATGTCAATGATTTTTTCCGGAACCCGCGCGCCAGTCGCGCGTTGTCCGCGCAACCGATCGATACATCAAGGAGGGCGACAATGCCGATTATTCTGTGGTTGCTGGGTGTTCCGTTGAGTCTGATCATCGTTCTGGCGCTGCTCGGCGTATTCTAAGCCAACGCGCATCAGGGCTGACGCAACAGACCCACGTTCGAAATTTCCAAAAGGCTCGCCGCAAGGCGGGCCTTTTTGCTGTCCGCAATCGTCAAGTCCCTCAACATGGATCGCATGCGATGAAGCTTCCGTCATGGTTTACCGGAACGCGACCGCAGACCGCCCCGGATATAAAGGCCTCCCGCACCGCACAGGTGATCGCGCTGCAAAGCGGCGGACGCGCGCGCTGGACGCCGCGCGATTATGCCGCGCTGACCCGCGAAGGCTATTGCCGCAATGCCGTCGTGCATCGGGCGGTGAAGATGATCGCGGAAAATGCCGGCCAGCTCGGATTTCTGCTTTACGAGAACGACACCGAACGCAGCACGCATCCGCTACTCGATCTTCTGGCGCGGCCCAATCCGCGCCAGGACGGCGGCGCCTTCATCGAAACGCTGGTGTCGCATCTGCAACTCGCCGGAAATGCCTATCTCGAGGCTGTGACACTGGACGGGCGTGTGCGCGAATTGCATGCATTGCGGCCGGACCGGATACGCGTGGTGCCGGACCGCGACGGCTGGACGGAGGCCTATGAATATCATGTCGGCGCACAGAGCCTGCGCTTCGTGCGAAGCGAGGGCGCTTTGCAGCCGATCCTGCATCTGACGCATTTCCATCCGCTCGACGATCATTACGGGTTGGCGCCGCTGGAAGCCGCCGCCATCGCCGTCGATACGCACAATGCCGCCGCCGCCTGGAACAAGGCCTTGCTCGACAATGCCGCGCGGCCCTCCGGGGCGCTGGTCTTCACGGGACCGGACAGCGCGGTGCTGTCCGATGGCCAATTCGAACGGCTCAAGCGCGAACTGGAAGACAATTATCAGGGCGCGGTGAATGCCGGGCGGCCGCTCCTGCTCGAAGGCGGGCTCGACTGGAAGGCGATGGCGCTGACGCCCAAGGACATGGATTTCCTCGACGCCAAGAACAATGCCGCGCGCGAGATCGCACTCGCTTTCGGTGTGCCGCCGATGCTGCTCGGCATTCCCGGCGACAATACCTATGCCAATTACCAGGAAGCGCAGCGCGCCTTCTGGCGCTCCACCATGCTGCCGCTGATGGGACGCATCTGCGGGGCGCTGTCGCAATGGCTGTCGCCGGTCTTCGGCGCGGACTTGCGGCTTGCGGTGGATGCCGACCGCATCGACGCGCTGGCGTCGGATCGCAATGCGCTGTGGTCGCGCGTCACGGATGCGCCGTTCCTGACCGTGAACGAGAAGCGGATTGCGGTCGGCTATTCGCCCCTTGAGGGCGGCGACACGCTGCCCGCCGGTCCTGCCTGACGGATCGTCTTTCCAAGGATACATCGATGCCCGACCTGACCGCGGTCTTCGCCGAACGCGGCGATCTCGCGCATCTCGCGCTGTTTCTGTGGGCGATGAGTGCAAGCGCGCTGTTGCTGTTCACGCTGCGCGAACTGACCGCCGCGATCCGCCGCTTCGACGATTTCGTGCGCGAGCTTGCGCGCTTCAACAGAAAATTCGGAGGCCGATGATGGATGAGTTGCATTCCGTGCTGCGCTCCCTGCGCCCGGTGCAGCGGCGCAAGCGCGATCACCTGACGGTGTTTCGCGAATTTCTCTCGCATCTCGATCGTGTCAGCCGCAGCCAGGAGACGCGCGACGTGAAGGCTGTGCGCAAACCTGGACGTAAGGCGCGCGGCAAGCGATCCGCGCAATCCTAGATTCGTATCGGAACTATCATGCTTGCACCCAACGCACCCGCATTGTCGCAGCCGCGCGCGGCCTTTCATGCCGATGGCCGCGTTGAAGGCTATGCCAGCCTGTTCGGCGAGATCGACCAGTCGCGCGACATGGTGATGCCGGGCGCCTTCACGCAGACGCTGCGTCTGCGCGGGCTGCATCGCATTCCGATGCTGTTCCAGCACGATCCGGCCGAGCCGATCGGCATCTGGTGCGAAATCCACGAGGACTGGCGCGGGCTCCATGTGTCGGGGCGGCTGATCCCGGAAGTCGTGCGCGCACGCGAATTGCTGGCGCTTTTGCGCGAGGGCGCGGCCGACGGCCTGTCGATCGGCTTCAAGACGGTGCGTGCGCGAATCGATCCAAAGACGCGCATCCGCCGCATCCACGAGATCGACCTCTGGGAGATTTCCATCGTCACTTTTCCGCTCCTCCCCGGGGCGCGCGTCCGTGCGGTGAAGCAGGCGAGGCCATCCCCGCTCGCTGCTCCCGCGCGGACGCGCACACGTCATCTGTACTCAACAGGAGAACGCCATGGACTTCGCGACACACGACCATCTTGAAACCAAAGCCGGCTTCACGCCTGAAGCCGCCGTCACCCATGCCGACATGATGCGCACATTCGAGGCCTTCAAGGCGGCCAATGACGAGCGCCTGGCCGATATCGAACGCCGCGCGGCCGATGTGCTGCACGAGGAGAAGGTGGCCCGCATCGATGCCGCCCTCGATGCGCAGGCGCGCCGGCTCGATGAATTGTCGCTGAAGCAGGCGCGGCCACAGCTTGCCCAGGACCGCGCGTCGCCCGCATCCGCGCGCGAACACAAGACGGCGTTCGAGAGTTATGTCCGCTGCGGCGAGAGCGCGGGCCTGCGAGCTCTGGAGGTGAAGGCGATGTCGGTCGGCACGCCCGCCGATGGCGGATATCTCGTTCCCGACGAGGTGGAGCAGGAGATCGGCCGCAGGCTTGCGGCGATTTCGCCCATTCGCTCCATTGCCGCCGTGCGCGAGATGAACGGCAATGTCTACAAGAAGCCGTTCATGACCGCAGGCCCCGCCACCGGCTGGGTCGGCGAGAGCGCAGCACGTCCGCAGACCACTTCGCCGGTGCTGGATGAACTCGCCTTTCCGGCCGCCGAACTCTACGCGATGCCGGCGGCGACCGGTGCGCTGCTCGAAGACACGGCCGTGAATATCGATCAATGGATTGCGGGTGAGGTCGAGCAGGTGTTCGCGATGCAGGAGGGCGCGGCCTTCGTCAATGGCGACGGCACCAACAAGCCGAAGGGCTTCCTGCAATATACCAAGGTCGCGGAAACGTCGTGGTCGTGGGGCAATATCGGTTTTGTCGAGACCGGCGAAGATGGCGGCTTTCCCGAAGTGGGCGCGGCCGATCCGCTGATCGATCTCGTTTATGCGTTGAAGGCGGGTTACCGGCAGAATGCGTCCTTCGTGATGAACCGCCGCACGCAAAGCGCGATCCGCAAGCTGAAGGACGAGGACGGGCATTATCTGTGGCAGCCGCCCGCCCAGGCCGGTGGCCGCGCGGGATTGCTGTCCTTCCCGCTGGTGGAGGCCGAGGACATGCCGGATATCGCCAGCGACAGCCATGCGATTGCGTTCGGCGATTTCCAGCGCGGCTATCTGATCGTCGACCGGCAGGGCGTGCGGGTGCTGCGCGACCCTTATTCCGCCAAGCCCTATGTGCTGTTTTATACCACGAAGCGGGTCGGCGGCGGCGTGCAGGATTACGACGCGATCAAGCTGTTGAAATTCGCGGGCGAGTGAGGCTGACAAAACCTCCGCTCATTCCCGCGCAAGCGGGAATCCAGTCTCTATCTGGGTCCCCGCCTGCGCGGGGACGAGCGGGGTTCTTCTCTCCGCCTGCGGCTTCACTAGGGTAGCGGCGAACCGAACCTGCGCGCCGTTTCGGCGATCCAGCTATAATATAAGGACAGCGGCGTCACGCCGGTGAGGCCGCCGCAGCCGGCAGAATTGCCGGCGCCCGTCGACCAGCTCACCACGCCAATCACCATCATGCGGCCGCCAATGTCGCGAAACACCGGCCCACCGGAATCGCCCGTACAGGCGCCAAGCCCCGGCCGCTGGTTGCGGGTGGCCGGGTCCATTAGCCGGATCTGCAGATTGCCGGGACGGCCGGTGACCAGAAGCTGCGCGCTGCGCAAGGTGCCGCCGCTCTTGCCATCGCCCATGCGGGTGAGACCGAAGCCCAGCACCGTGAAGCGGTCGTCGGGCGTGAAGGAGAGCCGCGCCGGATGCACGGGCGCGGGCGGCCCCGAAACCACGGGGCTTGCGAATTTCAGCAGCGCCACGTCGGCCGTTGCGCGGCTTTCGTCGAACGCCTTCTGGCTGAATTGCGGATGCCGCGCGACGCTCAGCACATCGCGCAGGCGCGGCTGACGCTGCGCATCGAATTCGACCAGTTTGTATTCGGCGCCGGACGGTACGCAATGCGCCGCCGTCAGCACCAGATCGCGGGCGATGGCCACGCCGGTGCAGGCATTGCCGCGCGAGCCGACGATCATCACCGCGGGCTGCGCTCCGCCAACCGGCTGTGCGCCACCGACCAGGGCGAAGGCGGGGGCGGTGAATGCGACGAGGAGGGCGACGATGAGGAGGGGATGGCGCATGACCGGCGAACTTGGAGCGATCTTCATGCGCGATGTCAACTGCGCGGCGGGCGCTGTCGCACCGGTTCCTTTTTCTTGGAATCGGGCGTTGCGGATGCGAGGCTGCGAAACGCCCGCGCAAATTTCCGATTCGAAAATTCCTTATGCTCGAAACCTCCTTCTCGGTCCTGATGCCCGTCCTGTTCGTATTGCTGCTCGGCTATTGGGCAGGGCGGGCAAAGCGTTTCGATGCCGACCAGGTGAAGGGCATCAACGAACTGGTGCTGGATTTCGCGCTACCGGCCGTGATGTTCGTGGGCATCGTCAAGTCGGCGGCGCATGTGCCCGCCGGCGAGACCGGTTTCCTGATCGCCATATTGATCGCCTTTACCGGCTTCTATGTGGCGGTGCTGCTGGTGAGCATATACGGGCTGCGCCATTCGCTGGGCGAGGCGGCCTTGCAGGCCTGCCTCTTGAGCTTTCCGTCGGTGGCCTTCATGGGCATTCCGATTTTCAGAGGATTGTTCGGCGATTCCGGCGTGCTGTCGGTGACGAGTGCGACGGTGATCGCCAACCTGACCGTGGCGCCGCTGACCGTGCTGCTGCTGGAAATCCATGCCCAGCGCGTGGCCAAGACCAGTGCGGAAGCGGAAGTGGCGCGCATCGCCGATGATGTTATTGCGGCGGTGAAAAGCAGCCTCGCCAAGCCTGTCGTTTGGTCGCCGCTGGCGGCGATGGCGGTGGTGCTGACCGGCCTGCGCGTGCCCGATACTTTCGACAATATGCTGGCGCTGATCGGCTCCACCACATCGGGTGTCTCGCTGTTTGCCGCGGGCCTGATCATCGCCGCCTACAAGGTGAAGGTGAGCGGCGAGATCGTCTTCAATGTGGTCGCCAAGATGATTGCGCAGCCGCTTTTCGCGCTGCTGCTGGTGATGCTGCTTGCGGTGCGCGAGCCGCTCGGCCGCGAAGTCATATTGATGTGCGCCATTCCGAGTTCGGCTCTGGCCGTGCTGTTCGCGCCGCGTTACGGCATTTACGAGACCGAGGCGGCCTCGACCCTGGTGCTGACCACCTTCGCGATGGTGGCGCTGATGCCCATCGCCATCATGCTGACCGCCGGAATGTGAGCGCGCCAGCCCGGCTTTAGCCATTTCGAACTGAGCTGACCCGCACCCCGACCTTCCCCCTTGCAGGGGAGGGAGAACGCGCGGCGATGCTGCGCGCCGGCTCTGAAGGAATCATCATGCCTGCCATTCTCTTGACGCCACCGGCGGTCGAGCCGGTTCCGCTTGCCGATGCGAAACATTTTCTGCGCGTCGAGCACGATGACGACGACGACCTGATCGCCGCGCTGATCGCATCGGCGCGCGGATATGTGGAGGCGCAGGCGCGGCGTGCTCTCATCACGCAGAACTGGCGGCTGACCCGCGATGTATGGCCGGCCTCCGGCGTGATCCCGATCCTGCCGGTCCCGTTGCAGGCGGTGACGGCGCTCGGGGTGTATGACGCAGACGGCATGTTGCAGATGCTGGACGTTGATCATTTCGCCGTCGATCGTGCCTCGGCGCCGGCCGTCTTGCGCTTCTCGCGTGTGGCGATGCCGCAACCGGGCCGGCCGCTGGCCGGGATCGAGATCGATATCGTCGCCGGCTATGGCGACAACGCGGACGACGTGCCCGCGCCCTTGCGGCAGGCGATCCGCATGCTGGTCGCGCATTGGTACGAGAACCGCCGCATCGTGGCAGCGAGCGGCGAGGCGGCGTCGATGCCGGCATCGGTCGCGAGCCTCGTTGCCCCCTATCGCGTGGTGTCGCTATGACCGATCCGGGCGCGCTCAATCGCCGTCTCACACTGGACGCGCCGCAGGACACGGCCGATGGCGCGGGCGGTGTCCTGCGCGATTTCGAAGCCGTCGCAACCCTGTGGGCGCAGGTGACGCCGATTTCCGCGCAAGCGGAGATCGAGGCGGCACGACTGGGTGCCCGCATCACGCATCGCATCCGTATCCGCTTCGCAGACAACATCACGACGCGTCATCGCCTGCGCGACGGCAGCCGCATCTTCCGCATCGTGAGCCTGCGCGACAGCGACGGCCGCAAGCGGTTTCTGGATATCTCCGCCGAAGAGCGGGTGGATTGAGCACCTGTTCTCGGCACGCAAGCCGCAATGCGTCTGGGGCACGAGAGGACACACCATGACCGCCTCCACCGCTGCGTTGCGCGCAGCGATCCATACTGCCTTGAGCGAAGATGCTCCGCTTGTGGCGATCCTCGGCGGCGCAAAGATTTATGACGTGCCGCCGCGCAATGCCGACTTCCCCTATGTCACGCTCGGCGAAGCGCGGGTCAGCGATCTCTCGGCGGGCGACACGCGCATCGAGGAGCATCAGCTTACGCTGCATGGCTGGTCGCGGCAGGGCGGCCACAAGGAAGCGCACATGATTGCCGGTGCGCTGTTGCAGGCGCTGGACGATGCGCCGCTGTCTCCCGACGGTCATCGCCTTGTCAATTTGCGTTTCGCACTGGCCGACATTCGCCGCGAGCCGGACGGCCGCACATACCACGCGCTGGTGCGCTTCCGCGCCGTCACCGAACCGGCCTGATCTTCAAAGGAACCAACATGGCAGCACAAAAGGGCAAGGACCTTCTCATCCGCATGCATGACGGCACGGCCTATGTGACCGTTGCCGGCCTGCGCTCGCGGCGCATCGCGTTCAACGCGGAAATTGTCGACATCACGCATGCGGAATCGGCGGGGCGCTGGCGCGAATTGCTGGACGGCGCCGGCATCAAGCGCGCGGGCCTCTCGGGCCGCGGCCTGTTCCGCGATGCCGCGACCGATGCGCTGATCCGCCAGACCTTCTTCGACGGCGCGGTGAAGGATTGCCAGGTGGTCATTCCCGATTTCGGGACTGTCACCGGCGCATTCCAGATCACCGCGCTGGAATTTGCCGGCGAGCATAACGGCGAACTCACGTACGACATGTCGCTGGAATCCGCCGGCGAACTCACCTTTGCCGCCGCCTGATGCGGGAGTCGGTCATGCCGAACAGATATCGCGGCGAGATCACGGCCGAAATCGACGGCACCACCCGCACGCTGGTGCTGACGCTCGGCGCGCTGGCCGAACTGGAAAGCGCCTTCGGTGCCGACGACCTTGTGGCACTCTCCGAACGATTCGCCAGCGGCCGGCTGCGCGCGCAGGATCTCATCCGCATTGTCGGCGCGGGCTTGCGCGGGGCCGGCGAGAGCGTCTCCGACGAGGAGGTGGCGCGCATGAGCGTGCCGGGCGGGGCGGCCGGTTTCGTGCGCATCGCCGCCGACCTGATCGCGGTGACCTTCGGGGGCGACACATGAGCGCGCCGTTTCCCTGGGGAGACGCGATGGCCTTCGGACTTGGCGTGTTGCGGCTGCCGCCGCCGGTCTTCTGGGCAATGACGCCGCGCGAACTCGGCGCCGCCATCCGCGGTGTGACCGGCGCCGCGCCACCGCTGATGCGGCACGAATTCTCCGCGCTGATGGCGCGATACCCCGATGCACGGAATCCTGCAGATGACCGATGACCTCCCGGCTTCCTTCGACGTGCTGACATTGACCGATGCGCTGGACCGCGCCGACCTGCGCATGCGCGACATGCAGCGCAGCGCCACGCAATTCGGCCGCGCCATGTCCGACGCGTTTGCGCAAAGCGTGACCGGCTCCCGCACCTTCGAGAGCGTGCTGCGCAATCTTTACACGCGGCTGTCGGACATTGCCTTGCGCGCGGCCTTCAAGCCACTGGAGCAGGGCTTTGCCAGCGGCTTCTCGGCCCTGTTCTCAGGCTTCGGCGCAACGTCGATGCCGGGCCTCGTGGCAGCATCGGGGGCGATCAAGCCATTCGCGTCCGGCGGCGTGATCGGCACGCCGACCTATTTCCCGATGCGCCAGGGCGGCATCGGGCTTGCGGGCGAAGCAGGCCCCGAGGCGATCCTGCCGCTGGCGCGCGGGCCGGACGGACGGCTCGGCGTTGCGACATCGGGCGGACGCAGCGGCGGGATCACAGTCAACATCGCGACACCCGATATGGAGTCCTTCCGCCGCTCGGAAGTCTACATCACCGGTCAGATCGCCCGCGCCGTGGCGCGTGGCCAGCGCGGAATGTGAGGCGGCATGAACGTCTTTCACGAAGTTCTGTTTCCGCTCGATATCGCGCTTGGCAGCGCCGGCGGGCCGGAACGGCGCACCGATATCGTCACCCTCGGCTCCGGCCGCGAGGAGCGCAACGCGCGCTGGATGCATTCGCGCCGCCGCTACGATGCGGGCTATGGCGTCAAGGATCACGTTGCGTTGTCGCAGGTGGTGGCTTTCTTCGAGGAGCGGCGCGGGCGGCTGCATGGCTTTCGATTTCGCGACCGGCTCGATCACAGTTCCGCCTTTCCGGGCGTTGCCGTGAGTGCACTCGACCAGCCGATCGGCATGGGCGACGGCAGCCAGGCAGACTTCCAGCTTACCAAGACCTATGGCGGGGCCTTCGCGCCCTATATCCGGCCGATCGCCAAGCCGGTGCCGGGCAGCGTTGTTGTTGCAGTGGATGGCGAGATGGAAGAGGAGGGCATTGACTATGCCTGTGACACGGCGACGGGCCTCGTCACCTTTGTCGAAGGACATGAACCGGGCGTTGGTGCCGTCGTGACGGCGGGCTTTCTGTTCGATGTGCCGGTGCGCTTCGATACCGATTATCTCGAAGTCGATCTCTCGGCCTTCTCGGCCGGTGTCATTCCGAAAATCCCGCTGATCGAAATCAGGGTGTGAGCCATGCGTCATATTCCTGAAGCCCTTCAGGCGAAACTCGACAGCGGCGTCACCACCTTATGCCGCTGCTGGATCGTGACCCGGCGCGACCATGTCGTTCAGGGTTTCACCGATCACGACGCGGATGTCGTGCTCGACGATGTGATCTGCCATGCGCAGACTGGCTTTGCCGGATCGGAGGCCGTGTCGCGGCTTGGTCTTGCCGTCGATGGCGGCGAGGTGGCCGGCGCCTTGTCGGACGAGGCGCTCAGCGATGCCGCTTTGTCGTTGGGGCTCTACGATGCGGCGCAGGTCGATCTCTACATCGCGGACTGGAGCGAGCCCAGTCTGCATGTGCTGCTGTCACGCGGGCATATCGGCGAGGTGCGCCGCGAGGGGCATGCCTTCACCGCCGAATTGCGCGGCCTTGCCGATGCGTTGGCGCAGGAAACCGGGCGGCTCTATACGGCGGGCTGCAATGCCGATCTCGGCGATGCGCGCTGCGGCGTGGACCTGACCGCTGCG
>JAEVZN010000193.1 GCA_023392205.1 Pseudomonadota bacterium | reverse complement strand
GTCCGGGATCGGGTTCGAACTGGCGCGCTGCTTCGCAAGACACGGCCATCGCACCTTGATCGTCGCGCGCAGTGGCGACCGGCTGGCCGCGCTCGCCGATGAACTGGCCGCACAGGGGCTGCCGCGTCCATTGCCGCTTGCCCTCGATCTCGCTCACGCCGATGCCGGTCTGCGGATCGATGAGGAGCTAGCCCGGCACGAGCTGGAGCCGCAATTCGTTGTCAACAATGCGGGCTTCGGGCTGGCGGGCCTCGCGGAGACGCAGGACCGCGCCGAACAACTGGACATGATCGATCTCAATGTGCGCAGCCTCACCGATCTGTCGCTCCGCTGGATCGAGCCGCTCACCCGGCAGCGCGGCGGCCTGATGAATGTCGCTTCCGTTGCGGGCTTCGTGCCGGGACCGGGCGCTGCGGTCTATTACGCGACCAAGGCCTATGTCGTCTCCTTCACGCAAGCGCTGCACCAGGAATGGAAGCCGCGCGGCATCCGCGTGACTGCGCTCTGCCCCGGCCCCGTCCCCAGCGGCTTTCAGGCGCGGGCGGGCGTTCCGGACCGCAAATTGCCGCCGCTGGCCACCGTCTCTGCCGGCGAGGTTGCGGAGCAGGGGTTCCGCGGACTGATGCAGGGGCGGCGGCTTGTCGTGCCTGGGCTGGCCAACAAGGCACTGGTCTCGCTTGCGCCCATGCTTCCGACGGGCCTACTCCTGTCGGCGGCCGAGCGCCGCGCGCGCCGCCGCAACCACTGACGCCTGCAAGACGCAGCGAATCGGGCAGTCAGGCGATAGGGTCATAGGCGCTCTTCGCCCGGCCCGCCTTGTCAAAGCCCCGCAAAGGGTTAGGTGTGGAGCCTTCAGTTCCCCGCGTATTTTTGCGCCAGATCCGGATCTCCATGTCGCTGCCCGTCCTCATCGTTCTGCATCAGGAAAATTCGACGCCCGGCCGCGTCGGCAATTTCCTGCGCAAGCGCGGCGTGCCGCTCGATATCCGGCGGCCCTGCATGGGCGATCCCTTGCCGGAAACGCTGGAGCGCCATGCCGGTGCGGTGATCTTCGGTGGCCCGCAAAGCGCCAATGACGACCTCGAATACATCAAGCGCGAGATCGACTGGATCGGCGTGCCGCTGAAAGAGAACAAGCCGTTCCTCGGCATCTGTCTCGGCGGTCAGATGCTTGCGCGGCAACTCGGCGGCCGCGTCGGTTTCCATGACGAGGGTCATGTCGAGGTCGGCTATTATCCGATCCGGCCGACCGACGAGGGCCGCGCCATCTGCGAGGTCTGGCCCGACCATGTGTACCAGTGGCACCGGGAGGGCTTCGACCTGCCGTCAGGCGCTACACTGATCGCCGAAGGCGAAACATTTCCTGTGCAGGCCTTCCGGCAGGGCGACCACGCCTATGCGCTCCAGTTTCATCCGGAAGTCACACACGCCATGATGTGCCGCTGGGTCATTCGCGGCCAGCACCGCATGGAATTGCCCGGCGCGAAACCACGGGCGGCGCATTTCGAGGACCGCTGGGTCTTCGATTACGGGATGCAGAACTGGCTGGCGCATTTCCTCGATCACTGGCTCAGGGAAGCGCGCGAGGTCGAAGCGGCCGGCAAAGCGAAAGCGGCGCTTAGCCCGGACCGGACCGCCTGACGGCAAAGACCTCGATCTCGACCCTGGCGCCGAGCGCCAGGCCGTTGGCGCCGAATGCACTACGTGCCGGTGCGGCGTCCGGGAAATATTCGAGATAAACGGCGTTGAAGCCGGGCCAGTCCGCCATATCGGCGAGCATGACTTGCACGCGCACGATGTCGGACAATTGCATGCCATGCGCCTGCAATGTTAGCCGCAGATTCTCGAAGGTCTGGCGTGCCTCCGCCGCGATGCCACCCGGCACGATGTCGAGCGTGCCGGGCAAGATGCCGATCTGCCCGGACAGGATCACCAGATCGCCGACACGAACGCCGTCAGGAAACGGCAGATTGCGCGGCAGCACCGCATCGGAGCGCAGGACTTCAACGTCGGGTGCGGACATCGTCACCTCGTATTAATGGGTTCTGGTTGAGGTGGAGAGATACCCGGATTTTCCTTCACGGCCGATACCGATCCTGGCAAGGAGCGACGCCGACCGGAAAGGGGATGGTGGAGCCGAGGGGATTTGAACCCCTGACCTCCTCATTGCGAACGAGGCGCTCTCCCAACTGAGCTACGGCCCCGCCGATTGCGCCGCGGCGAGAGGCCGCAAGTCAGGCGCTGGATGGGCGAGAGCGGCCATTTAGGCCGCGTCCGCAGGCAAGTCAAGAACAGCCCGCAGCGGCGGAATCCCGACCTTGTGGCACCCGTCCGGCGCAGTTAGAAAACCCTGTACCAAAACGCGGGACTTCCGATGCGCTCCCTTCTCTGGCTGATCGACACCGTCATCTGGCTCTATGTGTGGCTTCTGATCGCGAGCGCCGTGCTGTCGTGGCTTGTGGCCTTCAATGTGGTCAATACGCGCCATCCGGTTGTCGCGGCGATCGGTAATTTCATCTACCAGGTGACCGAGCCGGTGCTGCGGCCGATCCGCTCCCTCCTGCCCAATCTCGGCGGCATCGATATCTCGCCGGTCATCCTGATCCTCCTGCTGTTCTTCATCCGCAATCTGCTGTTCGAGTATTTCCCGCGCTGACCCGCCACCGCCGGCCATGAGCGCTGCATCGCGCGGGACTGTTCCCTGGGTCGCGCATGCGCGCGGTCTGACCGTGACGCTGCGGCTGACACCGAAGGGCGGGCGCGGCGCATTGGGCCAGCCGGAAACGCTCGCCGATGGGCGCCAGGTGCTGACCGCACGCGTGCGTGCGGTCCCGAGCGAAGGGCAGGCCAATGCGGCATTGATCGCGCTCATGGCCAAGACGCTTGACGTCGCGCGCACCAGAGTGACATTGGCCGCAGGCGGAACCGCGCGGATCAAGCGCATCGAAATCGAAGGCGACGGCACAGCGCTGGCTGCGCGGCTTTCCAGCATGTGTGGCGGGCTGACATGACGGCAACCATCATCGACGGCAAGGCGATTGCGCAGGAGACGCGCGCCCGGATCGCGACCGCGACGGCGGCGCTGACGCGGGATCACGGCATCGTGCCGGGTCTCGCCGTGGTGCTGGTCGGCGCCGATCCTGCGAGCCAGGTCTATGTGAAATCGAAATCCAAGGCAGTGACGGACGCCGGGATGACCTCGTTCGATCACAAGCTGCCGGCCGAGACCACGCAGGCCGATCTCCTGGCGCTGATCG
>JAEVZN010000187.1 GCA_023392205.1 Pseudomonadota bacterium | reverse complement strand
CCCGCCCACCTTTATTGCGGGCGAACGCCCGCCACGCCCTCCCAGAGCCTTCGTCTGAACGTCGCTTTTCCGCGTCGCTGACGCGGTCCGGCCGCATCGCCATGCATGCCGGGATGATTCCGTTCACGCGAAGGATTGACCTTCATGTTCCGCACCATTCTCGCTGCGCTCATTGTGGCGCTGTTGTCGATTTCTTACGCGCCTGAGCTGCGAGCGCACGAAGGGCATGATCATGGCACCGAGCCGCCACCGCCTCCGGTGACTGTCGCGCCGCGCGGCGAGGCGCATTCGGATCGTTTTGAGATCGTCGCTGTGGCGCAGGGCAAGACGCTTGCCATCTACCTCGACGATTACAGGACGAACACGCCGGTCGATCAGGCCGAAATCGAGGTGGAGACACCCGCAGGTCCGGCGAACGCCAAGGCAGTCGGGGACGGCGTTTATATGCTCGACGCGCCGTTCCTGGAACAGGGCGGTCATATGGACCTGATCATAACGGTGAGCGCGGGCGACGATCTGGATATTCTGCCGGTGTCCCTCGATATACCCGTTCCGAACGCGCAATCAGATGGCGCACCCGCAAAGAACGGCGCGCAGTTGATGCTTGCCTCGCTGGCGCAATCGCCGCTTGCGACGGGTCTTGCCGGCTTTGTTATCGGCGCATTGCTGATTGGCCTGATCCGCACGTCGCGACGGACCGCCACTGGGCTTCTACTGCTGTTCATGATGATCGGCGCCACAAGCGCAGCCGCGCATGAAGGCCACGATCATGGCCCCCAACCGGCTCCCGTAGCGAACGGTGACCAGCGCGCGCAGCGGCAGCCCGACGGCACTCTGTTCGTGCCAAAGCCGATCCAGCGCGTCTTCGGATTGCGAACCATCGAGGCCCGCACCGGGAGCTTCGCGCGGGTTGTCGAACTTCCTGGACGTATCATTCCGGACCCGGATGCCAGCGGCTATGTGCAAACAGCCGTTGGCGGAATCCTCTCGCCGCCGCCGGGAGGCTTTCCGCGGCTCGGCACACAGGTGAAAGAAGGCGACACCCTGGCATATGTCACTGCGCCTCTTTCTGCGATCGACGTCTCCGACATGCGGCAGCGTCAGGGCGAACTCGATCAGCAGATTGCCATCGTGCAGCACAGGCTCGCGCGCCAGGAATCCCTCGTGAACAGTGCGGCAGTAGCGCGCTCTCAATACGAGGAGACGCAGCTTGAACTCGAAGGGTTGAAAGATCGCAGGGCCGCGCTCGACAAGGTCCGCAGTGAACCCATTCCGCTCACCGCGCCCATAACGGGCACAATCGCCGACGGCACGCCGGTCACGGGGCAGGTTGCACAACCCAATGCCGTAATATTTCAAATCGTGACGCCCGGCCGGCTCTGGGTCGAAGCACTCAGTTTCGACGCCATTCCGGTCTCGGGTCATGCATCCGCGCGGACGGGTAACGGGAAGTCACTGTCGCTCAGCTTTCGCGGCTCCGGACTTGCCGATCGCAGCCAGTCTGTCCCTGTGCATTTCTCGATCGACGAAAGCAGCAAGGGTTTGCGCGCCGGGCAGTTTGTCACGGTTTTCTCCGCGGCCGGCGAGGAAAGGTCCGGCATAGCGGTACCACGCAACGCCGTGGTGCGCGCCGCGAACGGACAGGACCTCGTATTCGAGCATATTAGTGCGGAACGTTTCGAGCCGCGGCCGGTACGGACCGAACCGCTCGATGCGGATCGCGTGCTGATTGCGGCAGGTATCGATCCCGGCAAGCGGGTGGTGGTGCAAGGCGCCGAATTGCTCGACCACGTTCGCTGAGGGAGGCGGGTAGATGTTCACCTTCCTGGTCAGCCAGTCGGTCCGCAATCGTGTGCTGGTGCTGGCGCTGAGCGCAGCGCTGATGGCATTCGGCGCTTACAGCGTCACGAAACTACCGGTCGATGTCTTTCCCGACCTGAACAAGCAGGTCGTCACGATCATGACCGAGGCGGAGGGATTGGCGCCGCCTGAAGTCGAACAATTGGTGACGTTTCCCATCGAAACTCAAATGAACGGCGTGCCGGGTGTGGCGCGCGTGCGCTCGGTCTCCGGCGTGGGCCTTTCCTTCGTGTATGTCGAGTTCGACTGGAACGCCGCCGACATCTTTCGCAATCGCCAGCTCGTCTCCGAGCGCCTCAACCTGATGCGCGACCAGTTGCCGGCCAATGTCGTTCCGATGATGGGGCCGATCGGCTCGATCATGGGTCAGATTCTGATGGTCGCGGTCACCAGTGACAGCGCAACGCCGATGGAACTGCGCGAAGCCGCCGACTTCACGATCCGGCCGCTTCTGCTCGGCATTCCCGGCGTCGCACAAGTGATCCCGATGGGCGGCGAAGTGCGGCAATACCGGGTTTCGCCGCAACCGTCGGCCTTGCGGGCGCTGGGCGTCAATTATGAGCAGATCGAGAGGGCGCTAGCTGCTTTTGGCAGCAATGCGGGAGGAGGCTTCACAGACCTGAACTCACGTGAATACCTGATCCGCAATATCGGACGCCCCCCGAGCCTGGATGACCGTCGCAAGATTGTGGTCGCCACGGTGGATGGCAAGCCGGTCTTCCTGCACCAGGTTGCGAGTGTCGAATTCGCAGCACGCGCCAAGCGCGGCGATTCCGGCTTCATGGGCAAGCCATCGGTTATTGTTGCGGTCGAGAAACAACCCAACGTCGATACCGTATTGCTGACCCGCAAAGTCGAGCAGGCACTGAAGGAACTGAGCGGCGGCCTCCCGCACGGCATCCGTGCCGACAACCTGGTTTTCCGGCAGGCGAATTTCATCGAGACCTCGATCCGCAACGTGCAGACGGTCTTGCTCGAAGCTTTCGTCGTCGTCGGGATCGTCCTCTATCTGTTCCTGTTGAACTGGCGCACTACCGTGATTTCGCTGACGGCGATCCCTGCCTCGATCCTGATCACGGCCGTCGTATTCTACTTTTCCGGGTTGTCCATCAACACCATGACGCTCGGCGGGATCGCGATTGCGATCGGCGAGCTTGTCGACGATGCCGTTGTCGGCGTGGAGAACATTTTCCGCCGCCTGAGGGAGAACCGTGCGCTGGGCAATCCGCGCTCGGTGTTCGACATCGTGGTTGGCGCCTCGCAGGAGGTGCGGTCCGGCATCGTCTACGCCACCATGATTATCGTGCTGGTGTTTGTGCCGCTATTCGCGCTCGGCGGCATAGAGGGCCGGCTCTTTGCGCCACTTGGTGTCGCCTACATCGTGTCGATCCTGGCCAGTCTCGTGGTCTCAATCACACTGACGCCGGTTATGGCCTATTACATGTTGCCGGGGCTGAAGAGCCTAAGCGAACGTGAATCGTGGCTCGTCCGCGTGCTGAAGCGCGGGTACCGCGCGGTGCTTGCAGGCGCTTACAATAACGGGAAACTCATTTTCGGTGTGACGCTTGTTCTGGTGATCGCGGCCGCCTCAGCCGCCTTCAGCTTGCCGCGCTCCTTCCTGCCGCCCTTCAACGAGGGCACCTTCAACATTCTTGTACAGTTCAATCCCGGCGTATCGCTCGCAGAATCGAACCGCGTCGGCACCATCGCCGAACGGCTCATCATGCAGGTGCCCGAGGTAAAGTCGGTCGGCCGCCGCACCGGTCGTGCCGAGCTTGACGAGCATGCCGAAGGGGTTCACGTCAGTGAATTCGAGGTCGACCTCAATCCGTCGGCGCGTGCGAAGACCGAGATCGTTGCAGACATCCGGGGAAAACTCGCCGTGCTCCCGCTGTCCGTGAATATCGGCCAGCCGATCGCGCACCGCCTCGACCATATGATGACCGGCATCCGTTCCGAAATCGCGCTCAAGATTTTCGGCGACGACCTCGACACCATGCGTAGCGCGGCGGAAAACCTGCGCGGTAAGCTCGCAGGCATCTCCGGGCTGACCGACCTGCAGGTCGAGAAGCAGGTGCTGATCCCGCAGTTGGAAGTCCGAGTCGATTACCCGCGCGCGGCTTTATAC
>JAEVZN010000115.1 GCA_023392205.1 Pseudomonadota bacterium | reverse complement strand
CCTCAAGGCCGTCCACCAATGCGGATGCCACCACGAGGCGCGTGAACCACTTCTTGTCGGCCGGCACTACGAACCACGGCGCATGCGGGCGGCTGGTCTCGCGGATCAACTCTTCATAGAATCGCATGTAATCGTCCCAGCGCTTGCGCTCGGCGACGTCGCCCATCGAGAATTTCCAGTTCTTGGACGGATCGTCGATCCGCTCCAGAAAGCGCCTGGCCTGCTCGTCGCGCGAGACATGCAGGAAGAATTTCAGCATCAGCGTGCCATTGCGCGCCTGATATTGTTCGAAGGCGCGGATATCCTCGAAACGCTGCGCCCATATATCGTCCGTCACAAGACGGGGCGGCAATTTCTGGCGCGCCAGAATCTCCGGATGTGCGCGCACCACCAGCACTTCCTCATAATAGGAGCGGTTGAAAATACCGATGCGTCCGCGCTCCGGCATCGCAACCGTCGTGCGCCACATGAAATCGTGGTCGAGTTCATGCGCAGTCGGCGCCTTGAAGGAAAAGACCTGACAGCCCTGCGGATTGATGCCGGACATGACGTGCTTGATGACGCTGTCCTTGCCGGCCGCATCCATGGCCTGAAACATCGCCAGCACCGCCCAGCGGTCCTGCGCGTAGAGCTTTTCCTGCAATCCGGCGAGCCGCTTGATGCCCTCGGCCAGCATGTCCCTGGCGTCGCTCTTGTCGATCGACAGGTCGCAGCAATCTCCGGGATCGATATCCTTGAGACGAAAACTGTCCGGGCGGTCGATCCGGAAGCGATGGGCGAGATCTTCGAGTTTCATGGTTGCACCTCACGCGCCTGCGCGGCATTTGGCAAGTCGTCCGCATGGCGCAGAAAGGTCCGAATGAAATGCGGCATGGCCTCGCTGATATCTGCAGCCCCCCGGACCACAACCACATTGGCCAGTTCTGGATCGGTCTGCCGCGCGAGGTTGGCTGCGATCTGCGCGCAGAGTTCCTGTGCCGGCACACGCGCCTGCATCGGCTTGAGCAGCGCAATCTGCGCGCCGGCTGGCAGACACAGCCAGCCCGGCGCAATGTCGAGCAGTGACAGATCGAGTCCTGTTTCTTCCACGACTTCGCGGCGCACACTGCCGTCGAGGTCCACGCGGTCGCCGGATACATCGCTCGGGTCGGGCGTGCCGCCGGGAAAATAGATACGCCCGGCATTCATGGTCTGCGCGCCCATCACGCCCATGACATAGCCGCCATCGCTGCCGCGCAGGGCGGCGAGCGCGAAGCCATTCGTCGCGCCATGCTCCTGCATGCCCCAGTCGCGCCAGGCCATGAAGCTTGCGAAATCGGTTTCGAAGAAGCTGCCCTGCAACGTCGCTCCTTCAATGCGATACTCATGCATCAGCAGCACGCGTCCGTTCCAGAGCGATGGCTTGTGCAACCGTACCCGCGCGAAATGCTGATCAATCTCCGCGCGCCTGGTCCGCGCAAACGCCCAGTCATAGTCACCGAAGCTGAGTTCGAGGCGGTCGATCGCCAGGACGGGGGCCGCCTTGTGGCTCATGTCAGGCCTCGATATTGCCATCGCTGACAATAACCGCGGACCCGCCGATGCTGGCGCGGGTCAGTGCGCCGCCCTGCATGACAAGGCCAAGCTCGATCTGGCTCGGACGCCCCATTTCGTAGCCCTGCTCGATGACAAAGGCATGCTCTCCATCCGGCAAGGCGCGCGATTGCGCGATCATCCCGGCAAAGGCGGCAGCCGCCGCGCCGGTTGCGGGATCTTCGGGCACGCCGAGTGCGGGTGCGAACATGCGGGCATGAAAATGGTGCCCGTCATCGCGCACCTCCTCGCAGAACAGATAGGCGACACCCGGCCCGTTCTGCCCGAACGCCTTTGCGAAATGTCCCGCAATTGGCGCCGCGCGCGCGATCGCCTCCAGTCCGCCGACCGGGACGCAGGTGACCGGCACACCGGCCGACCAGACCGCCGGCGCATATCGTCCGAAGCCGATATCGCCGGTCTGCAAACCAAGCCCGGCCGCGATCGTCTCGCGATCCGCAGCCCCCGCGGCGCTCTCCGGCAGCCGCGGCAGCACGAAGCTCGCATGGCCGCGATCCTTGCCCTGCGCCGTGACTGCGCAGTGAATGAGGCCGACAATCTCCTCCAGCACCATGTGATGAGGACGGCCGCTATAGCCGCTCATGCAGCCGAGCAGCACCGCCGTACCGATGGTCGGATGTCCGGCAAATGGCAATTCCGCCTTCGGCGTGAAGATGCGCAAACTCGCGCGGTGATCGGGATTGGCGGGCGGCATCATGAAGACAGTCTCGGCGAGATTGAACTCGCGCGCGATGGCCTGCATGTCCGGCTTTTCGAGACCGTCCGCTTCCAGCACCACCGCCAGCGGATTGCCGGCAAAGCGGGTGGCCGTGAAGACATCAAGGGTCACGAAGCGGCGGCGCATGAACAGATTCCCGATTCACATTCCGCCCTCATCCTGATGAGGCCGAATTGAAGGCCTATTTAGCCCAACCGCTCCGCCTCGAACATCTGCGACGGGTTGACGAATTCCTCCTGCGCCGCGACCAGCAGGATCTCCTGCGAGCCGCGCTCGGCTGTCAGTTTGAGCACGCCGTGAATGGACGAGCCCGCTCTGGCAAGCGCCGCTTCGGTCGCCCCCTCGCGCAGGAGATGCGCAAGGAACAACGCCGCCACTGCGTCCCCCGCCCCGTTCACAGAGACTGGCAGAAGCGGCGTGCGCAACCGGTATCGTCCGTCCGTTCCCGACGCGACCATGTCGATGCAATCGTCGGGCGTATCGTCGCTCTGCACCGATGTCACGAGTACCGACGAGACGCCCATCGCATGCGTGAGATCGATGGCGGCCAGCAGGCCCTCCTCGATGCCGGTATCCACGCCGGTCAGCAGGCCCAGTTCGAACTGGTTGGGCGTGACGATATCGGCCACGCGCAGCGCGCGGGTGCGGATGAAATCGGGAATGTCGTCGCGCACATACAGCCCCTGATCCATATCGCCCATGACCGGGTCGCAACAATAGCGGGCTTTCGGATTGGCGGCCTTCACCTGCGCCACCGCATCGAGGATCGCCTCTCCGGTTTCGGCCGTGCCGAGATAGCCGGAGAGAATGCCGTCGCATTGCGCGAGCGCGCCGCGCGCGGCGATGCCGTTTACCACATCGCGGATGTGATCGGCCGGAAACACCGTACCTGTGAAATCGTTATAGCCGGTATGGTTGGAGAATTGCACCGTGTTGACCGGCCACACCTCCACGCCGATCCGCTGCAACGGAAACACCGCTGCGGAATTCCCGACATGGCCATAGGCGACATGCGACTGGATGGAGAGGATGTTCATGCCTTGCGGCGATCCCTTACAAGCCCTCTCCCCGGTCGGGAGAGGGCGTCGCTGCAGCCTGGAACAGGGATATCACTTCGCCTTCAGTGCCTGTTCGACGAATTTGTTCGTATAGGTCTTCGACAGGTCGATCTTGGCTTTCGCCACATCCGGCGAGGACTGGCTGAACACATCGAGCACCGCCTGCGCGCCCTTCGGGTCCATCTTGCCGGTCTCCGAGAACATCGGGATCGTGTTCTTCAGCGCCTGCAGATACAGCTCCTTGTCCGCGCCGATCAGTTCGGGCGGCATCTTCTCCATAATCTCTTCGGGCGTATGCGAGTGAATCCATTTCAGCGTGTTGACGATGGCCGTGGTCATGGCCTGCGCGGTCTTCGGATTCTTTTCGATCCAGTCGGCCGTGGTATAGAGCGCGCCGCCCGGATATTCACCGCCGAACACCTCTAGCGTGTCCTTCTCCGAGCGCGTGTCGGACAGAATCCGCAGGTCCTTGTTGCGCCCCTGCAGCAGCGTCACCGCCGGATCGAGCATCACCGCCGCATCGACCGAGCCCTGCTCCATCGCCGCCACCGCCGTCTGTCCGATGCCGACGCCGATCACACCGATGCGGCTCGCATCGACGCCGTTTTTCTTGAGGATGTAGTTCAGGAAATAATGCGTCGATGAGCCCGGCGCGGTCACCCCGATGCGCTTGCCGGCCAGATCCTTGATCGAGGTGATGGTGCCGGTCTGCTTGGGCGACACCACCAGCACGAGGCCGGGATAGCGGTCATAGACTACGAAGGCCTGCAAATTCTGGCCCTTGGCGGCGAGATTGACGCAATGATCGAAATAGCCGGACACCACATCCGCCGATCCGCCCAGCACCGCGGTCAGCGCCTGCGAGCCGCCCTTGAAATCGACCATTTCCACATTGACGCCGGCCTTCTCGTATTCGCCGAGCTGCTTGGCCAGTACGGTCGGCAGGTAGCACAGGCAGCTCGCGCCGCCGATGGCGATGGTCACCTTGGTCTGTGCGGCCGCGGCGCCGGTCATGAAGACGGCGGCGACAAGCGACAGCGCCAGCCGCCGGACGATTGAAACTTGCATGGAAGTCCTCCCGTGGACATGCGGCCGATTCCGGCCATTTCTCATCGCGCAACGTTAAAACACCGCGCCCGGACTGCAAAGTCCAGGCGCGGAAACCCCACCCATTATGTTCGCGTATCGGCCGCCGAGGGCCGCCAGACCAGAAGCCTTTTCTCCACCATGGTGACGATCCCGTCGATCACGATGACAAACGCCGCCAGCACGAACATGCCGGCGAAGACCCCGGCAATATCGAAAGTTCCTTCCGCCTGCAGGATCAGATAGCCGAGCCCTGCCGCGGATCCCAGATATTCGCCGACCACCGCGCCCACCACGGCAAAGCCGACCGACGTGTGCAGCGAGGAAAACATCCACGACAGGGCGGACGGCCAATAGACATGCCGCATCAATTGCCGCTCGTTCATGCCGAGCATCTTGGCATTGGCAAGCACCGTCGGGCTGACCTCGCGCACGCCCTGATACACGTTGAAGAACACGATGAAGAAGACCAGCGTCACGCCGAGCGCGACCTTGGACCAGATGCCGAGTCCGAACCACAATGTGAAGATCGGCGCCAGCACGATACGCGGCTGCGCGTTGATCATCTTCACATAGGGATCGAAGATCGCCGCGATGAGCGGCTGACGGGCGAACCAGAACCCGACCAGGATGCCGCCGACCGATCCGATCACGAAGGCGAGTGTCGCTTCCGTCAGCGTGATCCACAAATGCCGCCAGATCGTGCCCTCGTAGAACCACGTCCAGATGCGCGTGAATACATCACCCGGCGTCGAAAAGAAGAACGGCGGCACCAGCGGCCTTCCATCCGCCATCGGAATGGTGGTGAGGAAATGCCACGCGGCGATCGCCACCACGGCCACGCCGATCTGCAG
>JAEVZN010000104.1 GCA_023392205.1 Pseudomonadota bacterium | reverse complement strand
GGCGTCCAGATCGGTCCCGGCGCGACCGCATTGACGCGAATGCCCTTGTCGACCAGCGCCTGTGACAGCGAGCGGGTGAAGGCCACAATCGCACCCTTGGTCGAGGCATAATCGATCAAAGTCTTGTGTCCGCGATAGGCCGTGATCGACGTGGTGTTGACGATGGCCGCGCCTTTCTTCATGTGCGGCAGCGCAGCCTTGGTCAAAAAGAACATGCCATAGACATTGGTGCGGAAGGTGCGTTCGAGCTGTTCGGCCGAAATCTCCAGCGGCTCTTTCACTTCATGCTGCTCGGCGGCGTTGTTGACCAGGATATCTATCCGGCCGAAGCGCTTCATAGTCTCGTCCACCGCACGCCGACAGAAACTCTCGTCACCGATATCGCCCGCGATTTTGATGGCGTCCACGCCTTCATTCTCCACATGACGCAGCGTCTCGTCGGCATCCTTGTGCTCGTCGAGATAAAGTATGGCGATCTGTGCGCCCTCGCGCGCCATGGCAATGGCGGTGGCGCGGCCGATGCCGCTGTCGCCCCCTGAGATGATCGCGACCTTGTTCTTGAGTTTGGCGGCGCCCGGAAAGCGCGGCATGTAATCCGGCTCTGGCCGCATCTCCGATTCACGGCCGGGCTGACGGTCCTGCTTCTGCGGTGGCTGCTGGGCGTTCATGGAAATCTCCCGTATCCGATACGGGCGAACGCATGACGCGAGGCAGCGTTCCGGTCAGACGGCCGTGCGGTAGCGCGCGATCACCGTGTCGAGCGTCTCATCGAGCGGGCGCGACCACCAATCGGTCGAGAGAAGCTCCACCTCGATGAAGCCGTCGAAGCCCTGCTCCTCCACCGCGCGGCGATAGGCGGGAATATCGATCACCCCGTCGCCCATCATGCCGCGATCCAGCAGCATGTCCTTTGTCGGCACCAGCCAGTCGCAGACATGGATGGCGAGCAGCCGGTCGCGGCCGGTACGTGCGATCTGCGCGAACACCTCGTAATCCCACCAGACGTGATAGGTGTCGATGGCAACGCCGATGCCACCCTGCCGGTCGGGGTCGATGACGTCGCACAGGTCCAAGGCCTGGCGCAGCGTGTTCACACAGGCACGGTCGGCGGCATACATCGGATGCAGCGGCTCGATGGCAAGCGGGACCTTTGCGGCGCGCGCATGGTCGAGTAGTCCGGCCAGCGCATCGTGCACCTGTGCATGGGCGGCGCGGATGTCCTTGCTCGGCGCGGAGCCGGGACGCGAATATTGCGGCAGGCCACCCACGACCAGAACGAGGCATGGCGAGCCGAGCGCCGCAGCCTCGTCGATGGCGCGGCGATTGTCGTCCCACATCTCCGCACGATGCGCATCGTCGGCGGTGAACATGCCACCGCGGCAATAGCCGGACAATTGCAGTCCGGCATCGCGGATCGCCTGCACTGCGCGGTCGAGGCCGATGGCCGACACCTGGTCGCGCCAGGGCGACACCGCACGGATGTTACGCCGCGCACAGGCCTCGACGATGCCGATCAGGTCGGCCTGCTGACGCACCGTCGCCGTGTTGATCGAGAGAAAGCGATGATCCGCGGATAGGTCGCGCATGCGCTCATGCCTTGGTCAAACGCCCCGCACCTCGAGCACCGCCTTCATGCGTGAAACGGCAAGCTCGGGATCGCGCAGCAACCCCGCCGCATCGGCCAGCCGGAAGATCTCCGCCAGATGCAGGGTGGAGCGCGTGCTCTCCTGTCCGGCAATCATCGTGAAGTGATCCTGATGTCCGTTCAGATACGCCATGAACACCACCCCGGTCTTGTAGAAGCGCGTGGGTGCGCGGAAGATATGCCGCGACAGCGGCACGGTCGGCCCCAGAATATCGTGGAAGGTCTGCCGATCGTCCTTCGCAAGCGAGACCAGGGCGGCGGCGGCCGCCGGCGCGATCGCGTCGAAGATGCCGAGCAGCGCATCCGAATAGCCCTGCGCGTCGCCCTCGATCAGTTCGGCATAATTGAAATCGTCGCCGGTATACATGCGCACGCCTTTTGCGAGACGGCGGCGCATGGCGATTTCCTTGTCCTTGTCGAGCAGCGAGATCTTGACACCGTCCACCTTGCCCGCATTCGCATTGATGGCATCCACCGCGACATCCATCGCGGCATCGGCATTCTTCGCGCCCCAGTATCCCGCGAGCGCAGGGTCGAACATGTCGCCCAGCCAATGGATGATGACCGGCTCCTTCACCTGCGAGAGCACGCGGTCATAGACCTTGCGGTAATCATCGGGCGAGCGCGCGACCCGCGCCAGCGCCCGCGACGCCATCAGGATGATGCGCCCGCCGAAAGCCTCGATGGCGGAGACCTGTTCTTCATAGGCGCGGATCACATCGTCGATGCTCCTGGCATCCTCGGGCGCAAGCTGATCGGTGCCGGCACCGGAGAAAACCAGTCCGTTGCGGGCCTTCGCGGCGCTGACCGAACGGCGGATCAATTCCAGCGAATCCGGCCAGCTCATGCCCATGCCGCGCTGGGCGGTGTCCATGGCCTCGGCGACGCCGAAACCGAGATCCCAGATATGCTCGCGAAATGCGATCGTGCGATCCCAGTCGATGGCCGCATCGAGCCATGGATCGCAATCTGCCAGCGGATCGGCCACCACATGCGCCGCGGCAAAGGCGATGCGGTTGAGCGGCGCGTTGACCTTTTGCGGAAAATCCCCCGGTGCCGATACGCTGAAGGTCTCGATGCTGCGGTCCTTGCACGGCAGCGATATGGTCAGTCCGGCTTGCGGACGCTCATGGCGATTCATGGCTTTCCTCGTTTCACCTTATGATCCCGCAAGCGGGAGAGATTGAATACGTCAGACCTCCAGCGCCGGGACATCGACCCAGCGCCGTTCCTTCCAGCTTTGCAGCGCGCATTCGACAAGCTGCACACCCTTGGCGCCTTCGATCAGCGTGTAGCGCCAGGGCGCATCTTCCACCACATGGCGGATGAACATCTCCCATTGCACCTTGAAGCCGTTGTCATAGGCCTGATTGTCCGGCACCGGCTGCCAGGTATTGTAGAAGTCGATGGCCTGCTTTTCGTCGGGATTCCAGACCGGACGCGGCGTGGCCTGCCGCGGCTGGATGACGCATTCGGTTAATCCCGCCACCGCCGAACCGTTCACGCCATCGACCTGGAAGGTGACGAGATCATCGCGATAGACGCGCGTCGCCCATGACATGTTGATATGCGCGATCACGCCGTCCGCCAGTTCGAACGTGGCATAGGCCGCATCGTCAGCGGTCGCCTCGTAGTCCTTGCCGGCCTCGTCCCAGCGCACCGGAATATGTTTCGCGCCGAGGCACGACACGCTCTTCACTTCGCCGAACAGATTGTCCAGCACATAGCGCCAGTGGCGGACCATATCGAGGATCATACCGCCGCCATCCTCAGCCCGGTAATTCCAGGAGGGCCGTTGCGCCGGCTGCCAGTCGCCCTCGAACACCCAATATCCGAACTCGCCGCGCACCGCGATCATGCGGCCGAAGAAGCCGGAATCGCGCAGCATCTTCAGCTTGAGAAGACCCGGCAGAAACAGCTTGTCCTGCACCACGCCGTTCTTGACGCCGGCCTCCTGCGCAAGCTTGCAGGCCTTCATGGCAAACGAAAGGTCGGTTGCGATCGGCTTCTCGCAATAGACATGCTTGCCCGCGCGGATCGCCTTTTCCAGCAATTGCGGGCGCATCTGCGTCGTGCCGGCATCGAAAAAGATCTCGTCGTCCGGATTGAGCAAGGCCTTGTCTAGATCGGTCGCCCAGCGCGTGACGCCATGCGCTTGCGCCAGCGCGCTGATCTTGTCGGGGTTGCGGCCGACCAGAATGGGATCGGGCACCACGCGTGTGCCGTCCGACAGCACGACGCCGCCGGCGTCGCGGATGGCCAGAACCGAGCGGATGAGATGCTGGTTCATGCCCATGCGGCCGGTCACGCCGTGCATGATGATGCCGATACGTCGTGTGCTCACGGTGCCATCTCCCCTGTCCGGTGCGGTGCGATGTCCAGATGCGACGCGATCAGATGCGGATCGACGCCGCTTGCAAAGCCGGGCTGACGCAGGGAGCCGATCGACAGCGCGCCGTCATGCAAAGCAAGGCGGATGTGGCCATCATGGTCTTCGTAGAGATCGGGATGCGCCGCCAGGAAAGCGCGCGCCTCATTGTCCGGCGTGGCGGCAAAGCCGTCGACATAGTGATGTCCGTTGCGCTCCGCATGCGCGATCCCGTGAAAGGCCACCAGCGCCGTATCCTGCTGCACAGCGAGCCCGGCCTGACAGGTCAGGTCTTCGGCCGCAATGAAAATGGCCAGCCCGCCGGCGCGGAATTGCGCGTATGCGCGCGCGCCATTGAGCAGCGACTTGTAAAGCCCCTTGCAGGCTTTCGAGGAAATGCCGCGATAGCCCAAAGCCAGCGCCTTTGGAAAGGCGTCGTAGGCGCTTTCCGCCTCGTCGATAATGACAGCGAAACGTTCGCCGAACGCGCCAAGCGGCGTGGTCCATGTGAGATCGCGCGGCAAGGGCTGTTCGACATAGAGCAGGCGTTGCGAAAGCGCGCGCAAGGCCGGCGCATTTTCCAGCGCCTCGCCAAGCGCCGACAGGGCGGAGAGATCGGCATATTGCTCGTTGGCATCGAGCGTGACGCGGTAATCCGCGCCGGTCGCCGCCAGCGCATCGGCGATGCCGGACAGGCGCGCGATATCCGCATCCACGTCACCGGATAATTTCAGCTTGAAATAGCGGCAGCCATTCTCGCGCCAGACCTCCGCAAGCGACGACAGCGGATCGGCCATGCCAACCGTATGCCGGACCATCACGTGCGAAGGCGGAGTGCGGCTGCTCAGATAGTCCGTGATTGCCTGCCGATCGATATCGGGCGTCAGCCGCGCATCCAGACCAGCAATGTTGCGCGCAAGACCGGAAAATACATCCAGGCCCTGCGCCCGCAGCAACGCGTCGAGAATGGCCTTGTCGATCTGCGCCGGTCCGAAGGCCGCGGCAAGGCCCGGTATCTCGTCCTCGGCGCATTGCGCAAGACAAAGATCGTGACATTGCGCATGCAGGCCGAAGGCGCTCTCGCCGCCGGGCGCCGCGAGATAGATTTCGCGGGCGATATCCACCGCGCGCCGGAGCTGGTCGACCGTGTCGGAAGGAGAGAGCGCCGGATCCTTGTTGAACCATTTCGGCACCATCAGTTCGGCGGTCATGCCGAGGCTACGGCGGCCGTCCTCCATTTCGATTTCGGCGGACAGAAAAAGCTGCGGCGCTTCGGTGACGGTGATGGCACCAAAACGAAAAGGCGTCCGGAACGCGACGCGACGTTCGGCAAACGCAATGTTGCGGAGGAGAAAATGCGGCGTCATGAGGCCCGGCACGGCCGAAGGGTTTTAACCAGATAGTTAAATCCTAAAAACTGACGGCGGGAGGGTCAAGCCATCCGTGCGATTGGCGCTCCTGACTGGAACTTCTTTGAGTCTATTGCGTTGCAATATCCTCCCATCACGCGCGGCTCCCATCGCGCCGGTTTCCGCCCTGTCATTCCGCCACGCGCTTATTGTCAATGTTTCCAGAGGCTTTTGATCATTTCACGCCCATCGCCGAACATTTCGCGCAACCCGGCGCAGGCCGCCAAAATTCCCCGGCGGGGTGCCCACCGGCCGGCGATGCCTGATAGTGTTGCGACCATGCGCAGAGACACGTCCCTGAACGCTCTCCCCGAGGGCGACCTTCACATCTCCCCTCGGGATGCGGATATCGCGATCTCCGGGGCCTTCGACTTCGATCTGGACGGAACGGCCGTCTTCCTCGATGTCGACGGGACGCTCCTCGACATTGCGGAAACGCCGCTCGCGGTGATCGTCCCTGACCGTTTGCGGACCGCGCTCGGCGCGTTGCAGGAACAACTGGGCGGCGCCATCGCCTTTGTCAGCGGCAGGCCGATTGGCGAACTCGACAGGATTTTCGCGCCGTTAAAGCTCTCCGCTGTCGGCGGACATGGCGCCGAGATCCGAACCCATCCCGCAGGCGAAGTCAGGCGCAGCAAGATCGCGAAGCTCGACGATTCGCTGCGCGAGGAATTCAGC
>JAEVZN010000075.1 GCA_023392205.1 Pseudomonadota bacterium | reverse complement strand
GTCGTCGGGTATCCACCAGGATGCCACCTTGCCGGCCATGTAGGTCAGGATGTCATCCCTCGTCACGGTCATATCCGGCTTTGCGACTACGATCAGGAGCGGGCGTTCGTCCCATTTCGGATGCCTAACGCCAATCACCGCGGCTTCGGCTACGGCCGGATGCCCGACCGCAAGATTCTCCAGCGCGATCGATGAAATCCATTCGCCTCCAGACTTGATCATGTCCTTCGAGCGGTCGGTGATCTGCAGATAGCCGTTACGGTCGATGGTGGCGACATCGCCGGTGTCGAAGTATCCGGTTTCGTCGAGGATGCGCTCGCGCTCGGCGCGATAATATGCGCGCGCCACAGCTGGGCCGCGCACCTTGAGGCGGCCGAACATCTCGCCGTCCCAGGACTGCTCGGTGCCGCGATCGTCGGCAATCTTCATCTCTACACCGAAAGGCGGGTGTCCCTGCTTGACCTTGATGTCGAGCAGCGCGTCGCCGGTGAGGTCGGCATATTCCGGCGTCAGCGTGCAAAGCGAGCCGAGCGGCGACATCTCGGTCATCCCCCAGGCATGAATCACCTCCACCCCGTAATCTCGCTCGAAGGTTTCGGTCATGGCGCGCGGGCAGGCCGAGCCGCCGATCACCACGCGTTTCAGATGGTTGAGCTTTCCGTCGGTCTTTTCGAGATGCTGCAGAAGCATCAGCCATATGGTGGGAACGGCAGCCGTGCAGGTCACCTTTTCGCTTTCAAGCAACTCGTGGATCGATGCACCGTCCATCTTCTGCCCGGGCAAGACAAGGGAGGCGCCGTTCATCGGCGCTGGCAGTGGAATCCCCATACAATTGGCATGAAACCTCGGCACCACCGGCATCACTACATCGCGCGAGCCGATACCCATCGCATCCGCTGATGATGCCATCATCGAATGCAGGACATTGGAGCGATGTGAATAGAGGACGCCCTTCGGATCGCCGGTTGTGCCGGAGGTGTAGCACATGCCAGCTGCGGTGTTCTCATCGAAGCTCTTCCAGGCGAAGTCTCCATCCGTTTCGCCGATCCAGGTCTCGTAAGCCACGGCGTTTTTCAGCGATGTGGACGGCATATGATCCGCATCGGTGAGCACGACATAGCGCTCGATCGTCGGGAGGCTGTCCGCCAGCGACTCCAATAGAGGGATGAAAGTCAGATCGGTCATCATCACACGATCTTCCGCGTGATTGACGATCCATACGATCTGTTCGGGAAACAGCCGCGGATTGACCGTGTGGTAGATCGCGCCAATTCCCATGATGCCGTACCAGCACTCCAGATGACGCCATGTATTCCAGGCAAGTGTCGCTACGCGGTCGCCGAGATTTATGCCATCGCGCTCCAGCCGTTGCGCGACCTTCAGCGCACGCAGGCGGATGCTGCGATAATCGGTGCGGTGCAGTGGCCCTTCGACGGAGCGCGAGACGACTGGCCGCGCGCCGTGAAAGGTCGCCGCATGGTCGATGATCCTGTGACCCAGCAAGGGCCAGTCCTGCATCAGACCGCGCATCATGTCCTCCCAGGCCTGTTATTTGTCTTGCGCCCGGAATCGAGGTTACTGAGCGGGCGGCGGACCGGGAAGAGGCTCCTGCAACCGCGCAAGCGCAAAGCGCCGCAGGTCGAAAGCGGGTTTTGCGCCGGTCACCATCGCGGACAGGATTTGTCCGATCACAGGCGCAAACTTGTAACCGTGCCCGGAACACGGGGAGGCGACAACAATATTGCCGAAGCCCGGCACGCGATCGATGACGAAGTGCTCATCCGGCGCCATGGTGTAGAGGCAGGTCTTGGAGGAGACCACAGGCCCGCGTGCGGCCGGCAACAGGCGCGCAAGCGGTCGAAGGATCATCTCCTCGTCTTCCCTCGTCACGATGCGCGAATAGCTCTCCGGATCGACGGTTTCATCGGCGTGATGGTGCTTTGCGATTTTCATCAGCCCGTCGTGATGCAGTGGAAAGCCGTAATGAATGCCATCGGCGCTCTCGATCATGAAAACCGGAAACCAGCCGGGTCTGAACAATTCGGGATTGTCCGGTCGAATCCAGAGCAACACCTGCCGGGTCGGCCGCAGCGGTAGTGACAGCGCCGGAAACAGCGAAGCCGTCCATGCGCCTGCCGCGACGATCGCGCGACCTGCCTCGATGATGCCGCGCCCGGTCCGGACAGTGACACGATCGGCATGCTCTTCGATCGCAAAAGCCTGTTCGCCGGTGCGGATATGTGCTCCCGCTGCGACCGCGAGGCGCAGATGTGCCCTGATCCCGGCTTCCGCTTCGACATAGCCGCCATCCGGCTGAAGCACCGCCACATAATCCGGCGGAAGCCGGAACGCGGGATGGCGGCGGCTGAAATCCTGCGCCGCCATGACCTCGTGCTGCAATGCATGCTCGCGTGCTGCCGCCAGCGTTCCGGAGACCAAATTGCTGTCGGGGGCCCCGATTTCCGCGATTCCCGTGACGGTGAGCAGTTTCTGACCGCTGTCGCGTTCCAGCTCGCGCCACATCATGTAGGCGCGTTGAACCAGTGGCACATAGGACGGGTGCTCGAAATAGCCTTTGCGAATAATGCGCGTGCGGCCATGCGAGGATCCTCGTTCATGGCCTGGCTCGAAGCGGTCGATGCCGGCCACATTCAGATTGCGCCGCGCCAAATGGTACAATGCGGCGCTTCCCATGGCGCCGAGACCGACCACGATCACATCGTACATGCGCCATCGTCCTCTCGAACGTCGTCATCGGTCACCTGCAAAGTGGCCTCACTTCATTGCTGCCGGAAGCGGTTCGCAGAATCGCCGCAATCGGTGGAGAAACGGGATAGTGCGCGTTTTCACCATCATAGGTTTGGCCACAGTTTGCGCCGCGACTCCCGCACAGGCGCAGGACATCAGGTTGCCGCGCGCCAAACCTGTAATTGAAAAGCCGGCGGGCAATTCGCCGGTGTCCCCAACTCTGCCCGCTCGTCCAAATCCGGCCGTTCCGCGACCGCCAGTGATCCCGATGGAGGAATTCGCCGCTGAACCCGCCAAGCCTCAGGCTGCCGGCGTCACGCACTCGGACGCAGTCTCGGCCTGCCGCGCACGAATCTCCGACCGCATTGCCGTGATTGCACCGCTGCCGGATCTCGTGGGGCCGGGCGATTGCGGCGCAACGGATGTGGTTCGGCTCGAAGCGATTATCCAGGCCGACAAATCGCGTCTGCCCGTGACCCCGCCGGCCACAATGCGCTGCGAAATGGCGGAAGCCGTTGCGGACTGGGTCCGCGACGATCTGATGCCGGTCCTGGCGCCGCATGGCCTGGCGCCCCGATCGCTGGACAATTATGCCTCCTATGATTGCCGCGGCCGCAACCGGCAGGCAGGTGCGCGGATCAGTCAGCACGGCCTTGCCAATGCCATCGATATCCGCGGTGTCACTTTGCCGAACGGGCGGCTGGCGGATTTCACAGACCGCAATCTGGATCGCGGCTTGCGTGAGGCTGTCCGAAAGACCATGTGCGAACGCTTCACGACGGTTCTCGGGCCTGGCTCTGACGGCTTTCACGAAAATCATATTCATGTCGATATCACGCAGCGGCGAGGCGGCTACCGTATCTGCCAATGGCTTGTCCTCGATCCGGCCGATTCGGTTCCCCTGCCGCGTCCACGCCCCACCGAGGCGCCGTGACGATATGCGGCCAAGCCGATTGCCGCACCCTCTCTTGTTTGGCGTGAAGATTCCCTTCATTGCGCTGCGGTAAATCCTGTTCATGAAACCGGCCCGCCCCTGAGAGATGACTGCGATTCCACCCCTGCGAAAAGGCCGCTTGATCACCCGCCGTGGTTTGTTGGCCGGTGGCGCAGGCCTCGCATTCCTGTCCGGGAGTGCGGTCACGGCCTTCAGCGCGACCGAAGCCAGCCAGATGCTGTCGGTGACGCGCTATCGTTTGAAGCCGCGTGCTTGGCCAACCGGGCAGAAGCTATCGATCACCGTGGTCGCCGACCTTCATGCCGGCGGTCCGAACATGGGTCACGCGCGCATTCGGGAGGTCGTGGAGACGGCCAACGCGCTGCAATCCGATGTCATCCTGCTGCTTGGCGACTATGTGGCCACACACCGCTTCGTGACGGAACCCGTACCTTCCGCGATCTGGGCTGGCGAAATGAAGCGGCTTGATGCGCCACTCGGTGTGCATGCGGTACTCGGCAA
>JAEVZN010000030.1 GCA_023392205.1 Pseudomonadota bacterium | reverse complement strand
GCCCATGCCGGTCGAACAGATCGTTGATCGCGCAGGCAATGTCGGAGGGTGCAAGCGGCGTATCGTCGGCTTTCAGCTTGCGCGGATAGGCGAGCTTCGGCTTGCGGAGGGATGACGTTTGCTTGTTCCGCCTGGGGGCCCGGACCATCAGCGCCTCGACCAGATCCTCCAGCGGCAGATCCGGGTAGAGGTGATGGCCGATCCGTACCTGCCGGTCGATGGCCAGGATTGTCTGCCGCGCATCGAGCTTGCGGCGCGACAGGGCGAAATTGGTGTCGCACAGGATGACGCCCAGAAGCAGCGCGGTGTCCGCCTCCTCGACCAGCTTCGTCACCTGTGCATTGCCGGCCACGCCGAGATAGGTGCCGGCAACGACATCGGACGCGTCGGCCATGAGGCCGCGGCCCATGAAGGTCGTGACCACCGGAATGCCGAAGGCGCGGGCGAGCGAAGCGACGCGATCTTCCAGCCCGTAGCGGCGGATTTCCACATCGACCACGATCACGGGCTTCTTCGCAGCGCCAAGGCGCGCGACAACCTCCTCCGCGCATTCGTTGAGCGCCGACGGATCTGCGGCGCGGCGCGGCAGCACCCGCACGGCTTCGCAGGCCGCGCTCACCATATCGCGCGGGATTTCGATATAGACCGGCAGCGAGCGTTCCCGCGCATTGCGCAGCACGCGGGCGATTTCGGCCGGCGCGGTGGCGGGATCGGTCAGCACCGCCTGATCGCAGGTGATCTCCCGGAACACCGCAAGCTGGGTATCCACCGTCCTGGCCTGATGATGCAACAGCAGCCCGCTTGTGCGCTCGGCGGCGCCCGGTGCGCCCGCAATCACCACCACGGGCGAGCGCTCGGCATAGGCACCCGCCACTGCATTCACGACATTGAAGGCGCCCGCGCCATAAGTGACGACCGCAACGCCGAGCCCGCCATGATAGCGCGCCGCGGCATCGGCGGCGAAGCCGACCCCCGGCTCCTGACTGAGTTCGAAAAGCGGGAGAAGGCCGCTCTCCTCGATGGCCTTGTAGAAAGGCAGGACAAAATCTCCGGGAATGCCGAAGATTTCACGCGCGCCATGCGCGCCGAGCGCATTCAGGAGAGCCGTTGCCAGACTTGTCATGGCGGCAAGTCTCGCAGACGCATGCGCGCATCACAATTGCAGTGTTGCGATCAGCATGTTCCAATTCGGCCCAAAGTCACGAACGTGGGACCGGGGGATGTTCAAGCCATCCCCGCAAACCCTCGGCTTCAGCCCCCTGATTATGCGCCAAGGAAAAGATGCCGCATGGCGAAGCTCGTCTTTGCATTGAACCAGTCGCTGGACGGCTATGTCGATCACGATCACGCGGCGCTTATTCCCGATCCTGTGCTTTTTCGTCATTTCATCGACGACATGCGCGGCCTGACCGGCTGCATTTACGGGCGCCTGATGTACGAGACGATGCGGTATTGGGACAGCGATCGCTCCGAGTGGGACGAGGCCGAACGCGAATATGCGGTAGCGTGGCGGAGCCAGCCCAAATGGGTCGTGTCGCGCACGCTAAAATCGGTCGGTCCGAACGCCACTCTCGTCGATGACGAGGTCGAGGCAACGATCCGCCGGCTGAAAGCTCAAAGCGATGGCGTCATTGAAGTGGCCGGACCCGCGCTTGCGGGACGCCTGACCGACCTTGGGCTGGTCGACGAGTATCGATTGTACCTGCATCCCATAGTGCTCGGCAGCGGCAAGCCATTCTTCGCCGGAGAGCGGCCGAGACTGCGCCTCATCGGGAGTGATCGTATCGGCAAGGACGTGATCAGGCTGACATACGTCCCAGCATAACCGGCGTTCCAGCATAACCGATAATCGGCCCGACACACCGCGCAGGACGCTGCCGCCTATCGAAGCGCCAGCCTTGCCCGCTCGGGGCTACCGGCGAAGGCCTAGAACGGGATTTCGTCGTCCATGTCGCCGCGGCCGCCGCCGGCCATGGCCGGACGGCGCGAGGCTGTCGGGCCGGATGAGCCAAAATCGCTGTCGCCGGAATAGTCCGACACACGGTCACGCTCACCGCCACCGCCCGTGCGGCCGTCCAACATGGTCAGCGTCGAGTTGAAGCCCTGCAGCACCACTTCAGTCGAGTATTTCTCGACGCCGTCCTTGTCGGTCCATTTGCGGGTCTGCAGCGCACCCTCGATGTAAACCTTCGAGCCCTTCTTCACGTATTGCTCGATGACCTTGCAGAGCCCCTCGTTGAACACCACGACGCGGTGCCACTCGGTCTTTTCCTTGCGCTCGCCGGTCGCCTTGTCGCGCCAGGTCTCGGACGTGGCGATGCGCAGATTGGCGATCGGGCGGCCGTCCTGCGTGCGCCGGATTTCCGGATCCGCACCCAGATTGCCTACCAGAATCACCTTGTTTACCGAACCCGCCATCGCACTCTCCCGTGTCCACGCAAGCGGCCACCCTAACCGCAACCCGCAGGCCGCGTCCGCCGATGCCCACAACATATGGCGCGAGATCGCGCCTTTTCCACAATCGCGCCCGGCTGGAGGCGGCAAACCCACCCTCGAATACCGGGGCGCGAACTTTAGTTCCTGATTTGTTCTTATCACGTCCCTGAGGCCCGCACAAGGCTGGCGGCTCACCTCAACTGAGTTTTGGCAATTTCTGCTTCAGCCTGAAATAGTCCGGCCACGGGTCGCTGCGGCCGAGAAAAGCCTTCGCC
>JAEVZN010000564.1 GCA_023392205.1 Pseudomonadota bacterium | reverse complement strand
GAACTGGCTGATGCCATAGACGCCGCCGAGCGTGCCGACGAGCAGCATTGTCGTGCGCGCTTGCGACGAAATTAGGCGCGGCGGCGCCTTGTCCAGTGTCACGGGTCCCAGCCTCCCCGGCGATCGGCATGATCGAGGTGACACGCTGTGTCCCGCCCGGCAACCCGCTTCAAAAGCAGTGCAGAGTTGCTGGCGCGAGGCAACTTGGCTAGGTGTGGCGGCGGATTTCAACGGCGGCGGGTGATGACGGCAATCGATTTCACAGCATTCGTGGACAAGCTCGCCGCTCGGTCCGGTGAAACAATCCTGCCGTTTTTTCGCACTGCACTCGGTGTCGACAACAAGGCGCCGGCCGGACGCTTCGATCCGGTCACGGCCGCCGACCGTGCCGCGGAGCTTGCGATGCGCGAGTTGATCCGCGCGGCCTTCCCGGCACATGGCATCATCGGCGAGGAATTCGGCAACGAAAACGCCGACGCAGAATATGTCTGGGTGCTCGATCCGATCGACGGTACCAAATCGTTTATCTCAGGCATGCCGGCGTGGGGCACGCTAGTCGCATTGACGCGGATGGGTGAACCCGTTTTCGGCATGATGCATCAGCCATTCATCGGCGAGACCTTCACCGGCGATGGCGGGGCCGCGCAATATCGCGGGCGCACCGGATCGCGCAATCTGCTGGTCCGCTCCTGCGCTGCGCTGGCCGACGCGATCCTGTTCACCACGTCGCCGCTTCTGATGAACGATGCGGATCGCGCCATTTTCCAGACCGTGGAAAAGAAGGTCCGGCTGTCCCGCTATGGCGGCGATTGTTACGCCTATTGTCTGTTGGCGGCCGGGCATATCGATCTGGTGATCGAGACCGAATTGAAGCCCTACGACATCATCCCGCTGATCCCGATCATCACAGGGGCGGGCGGACTTGTCACCACATGGGATGGCGGCCCGGCCGCGCTTGGCGGCCGTGTGGTTGCGGCAGGCGACGCGCGCACGCACGCTGCGGCGCTGGAGCTTCTGAAGGCATAGTCGAACGCTTGTGCGTTTCTGGCTGCCGTGGCGTAATGATAACCTCACGCCGCGAGCGACCCCATGTCCGCACCTTCCTGCCGACCGACGTTGCGCTCCCCGGCACGAAAGACTGCACCGGAAGGCGCGCACGCTTTTCGCCATCTTGCATCGCTCCGGAAGACAAGAAGAGAGGGGATGTACAATGGGCTACACCTTCGTCCTCGTTCACGGCTCCTGGCACGATAGCCGCGCCTGGCGACCCGTGATCGACCGATTGGAGCAAAACGGGCACAAGGTCTATGCGCCGACAATCGCGGGACATGCACCGAACGACCGCAAGGACGTCACACATGCCGAATGCGTGACTTCGGTGGTCGACTTCATCAAGGCATCGGACGTGCGCGATTTCGTGCTGGTCGGCCATTCATTCGGCGGCACCGTGATCCAGCCGGTGGCCGAGCAGGTGCCGGACCGTATCCGGCGCATCGTGTTCTGGAACGCCTTCGTGCTGCTCGACGGGCAAAGCCTCGAAGACAATATCCCGCCTCATTACAAGGAATTGTTCGCCGCCATCGCGCAGCCCGATGGTGGCGTGATGCTGCCTTATCCGATCTGGCGCGACGCCTTTATCGGCGATGCAGACGAAGCGCTGGCGCGGCGCGCCTATGAGATGCTGTCACCGACGCCAGTGCGCAGCCATACCGACAAGGTGCAGTTGAAGGCCTTCTTCTCGCTGCAGATTCCGAAAAGCTATCTGAATTGTACCGAAGACATTGCGCTGCCGCCCGGCCCCGATTGGGGCTGGCATCCCCGCATGTCGTCGCGCCTTGGTCTCTATCGTCTGGTGCAGATGCCCGGCAGCCACGAAGTGATTTTTACCAACCCGTCGCTGCTGGCAGACAAATTCGTTGAAGCTGGCCGCGAATAGGACCGGCTGAACAAGACCTTCGGGCGGACGCCGTTACGCGAAGAGCGGCGTACCCGGCACGAAAGCGTCGAAGGCTGCCCAGAACTGGGAGCGGTAGCGGTCCGCCTCCATCATCATTTCATGGCGCGAGCCGGTAATGATGAGATGTGAGCCCGCCCGCAGCCGTCCCGCAAATTCCTCGATCGCCGCCGTGGAGACCGTCTGATCTCGGCCGGCGGCGATCATCAGAATCGGCTGGCGGATATTGCCCGGATAGGCTGCATGGGCGAAATCGTCCATCATCGAGAATGCCGCCGAAGCCCATGCGTTGGTCGGCGAGCCGAGGCCCAGCGCAGGCTCGGCTTCTAGGATTGCCGCCGTACGCGCATGTCGCACCGGGTCCGACGTCAGCACATTGCCGAGAAAGGATTGCGAGGCCACCACTGCAGGCGTGCCGCCCGGAACGTAGGATGTGCCCATGCCGAGCCCGTTCAGCAGCTGGACGATCGGCCGCGCGAACGGTGTGAAACTCTTCGGCGCCAGCTCGATCAGTGGTGCACACAACACCATGCGTTCGAACCAGCGATTGCCCCGATAGGCGATGCGGGTGAGGATCGATGCGCCCATCGAATGACCGAGCGCGTAATAGGGCGGCGGACAATCCGGCAACACGATATCGCGCATCAGCATTTCGAGGTCGCTCTCGTATTCGCGAAAGCTCTCAACATGGCCCTTGCGCGGGTCGCGCAACGCGCGCTGCGACAGGCCCTGCCCGCGCCAGTCCAAAGTCGCCACCGCAAAACCGCGCGCGCGCAAGTCGCGCACCGTCTCGAAATACTTCTCGATGAATTCGGCGCGTCCCTGAAACAGGCAGACAGTGCCCTTGCGGCCCGGCGGCGGCGCGAAGCGGGCAAAGCGGAGTTCGACCCCGTCTGGGGTCTTCAGGCTGCCTGTGACCGCATCGTCCGGCACCGGATTGGCGGGAATGGAAATCAGTTTCATGAAAAAGCGGCTGCCGCGGCGGGTGCGGGGTTATAGCAGGCTCGCCCCGCGTCTCAACGGCACCGAGTGCGAAGGCCTATACTTTCGGTGCCGTTTTTGGCGCCCGGACCCGAATTTTCCGGCCTTGCGGGGGTCTTGACGACGCAAGGCCCCGCCCTAAATCAAGCACGCGCCGGCCATCAGGCGGCGCATAACACAGGGTCCGGCCCAGAGGGGGGGACCCCTATCCGTTGTCGCTTCAAGGAGGACAAACGATGCGTCACTTCGATCTTACTCCCTTTTACCGTTCGACCGTCGGCTTCGACCGTCTGTTCAACCTGCTCGACCAGGTTGGCGGCGCCGAGAGTGCACCCGGCTATCCGCCCTACAACATTGAGCGGACTGGCGAGAATGCCTACCGCGTCAGCGTCGCGGTGGCGGGCTTTGCGGAGAACGAGCTCAATATCGAGCTGAAGGAAAACACCCTCACCATCAAGGGCGAGAAGCAGACCAAATCCGCCGAGAATGCGGGTGAGGTCCTGTACCAGGGCATCGCGGCACGCGCCTTCGAGCGCGTCTTCCAGCTTGCCGACTTTGTTCAGGTGAAGGGCGCCGCGCTCGAAAACGGCCTCCTGCACGTCGATCTCGTCCGCGAGATCCCGGAAGCCAAGAAGCCGCGGCAAATTCCGATCAGCGGCCAGGCTGTGCAAGGCAAGGCGATCGAGGGACAGGTTGCGGCCAAGGCAGCCTGAAGCGGTCCGAAAGACCTGTCGCTAGACCTTGAGT
>JAEVZN010000485.1 GCA_023392205.1 Pseudomonadota bacterium | reverse complement strand
CCAAACCCGGCTGGCCCAAATACCACCCCGTCCCGCCCAACGGGGGAGGCCGGTCTCTGGCAGAATGGTGTGAATGACGCGGTGATCCGCCGCTATTTCGCGACCAACACGCCGCTGACCGCCAAGGGCAAGCTCGCGCTGGCGCGTGCATTGCTGTCGCAAGGCGATCGGGCCGGCGCGCAATTGCACGCGCGTGATACCTGGCGCAACGATTCCCTTACGCTCGAACTGGAGCGCCAGCTCATTGAAGCCTTCGGCTCGCTGCTGACGGCAGCCGATCACAAGGCGCGCATGGACAAGCGGCTCTACGCCGAGGACATTGCCCAGGCCCTGCGTGCCGCCGAACGGCTCGGACCTGCGCAGGTTGCGATCGTGCGGGCGCGAGAGGCGGCAATCGCCAAGTCGCCGCGCGCCAAGGCGCTGTTCGATGCCATTCCCGCGCAGGTACGCAACGATCCGGCCTATATCCATGCGCATGCACAATGGCTTCGCCGCAGCGGAGACGGCCCTGCCGCCGCGCGGCTGGTGCTGTCCGCGCCTGTCAATCCTGCAGCCATTCACGATCCGGACGAATGGTGGACGGAACGCAGATTGCTGGCGCGGCGTCTTCTGGACGATGGCGACCCGGCAACCGCCTTCCGTGTGGCCCGCGACGCGGCACCCCCGGAAAAGGAAGGCAACAAGGTCGAACATTTGTTCACAGCGGGCTGGATCGCCTTCCGCTTCCTGAACGATCCGGCCACTGCACGTCCGCTGTTTGCGCGCGTGGCGCAGGTGGCGGAGCATCCGGCGTCTTTCTCGCGTGCGTATTACTGGCACGCACGCACCGCAGAAGCACTCGGTCAGACCGCGGAAGCCCGCCGCCTTTACGAGCAGGCCGCGCGCTATTCTGCGACCTATTACGGGCAGATTGCGCATGCCCGCATCGGCGGATCCGAACTTCGTCTTCCGCCACCCCCGCAAGCCCATCCGCAGGGCAACCGGCTTGAGATCGTCCGCGCTATCGACATGCTTTATGCCATCGACGAACGCGACCTCGTCGCATCGGCCAGTGTGGATCTGGCCGACCGCGCCATCGATCCGCCGGCGCTGGCGGCTATCGCGGCGCTGGCGGAGCGAAAGAACGATGCCCGCACGCTGGCGCTGCTTGGGCGCACCGCCGTCGCCCGCGGTCTGCCCTTCGAGCATTACGCCTATCCGGTGGCCGGGCTTCCGCGCTTCAAGCCGATCGGCCCGCCGATCGAGCCGCATGTCGCCTATGCGATCGCGCGGCAGGAAAGCGGCTTTCATCCGCGCGCCGTCTCGGGTGCGAATGCGCAGGGCCTGATGCAGGTTCTGCCCTCGACCGCCCGTCTCGTGGCGAAGAAGAATGGCGTACCCTTCGATGCCAAGAGGCTGCTCAGCGATCCGACCTACAATGTGCAGATCGGCGCTGCCGAACTCGGCGACGTGATCGATACCTATCGCGGATCGTATATACTCGCCTTCGTCGCCTATAACGCGGGACGTGGCCGCGTGCGCGACTGGGTGCAGCGTTTCGGCGATCCACGCGATCCGAAGGTCGATCCCATCGACTGGGTCGAGCGTATCCCGTTCTCCGAGACCCGCAATTACGTGCAGCGGGTGATGGAGAACATGCAGGTCTACCGGGTACGCTTCGGGGCGTCGTCACGGCTGATGATCGAGGCCGATCTGCGCGGCGGCATGGCGGCGAACTGACCGCGGCGGTGAGCTGGCGGCGACGCCTGCCGGCAGCCCACTGGCGCTCGCGCGGCGACCTGCGGCATGATGGCCCCATGAACGGGTTACAGGCGACGCCACAGGCCACCGAGGCCCAGAGCCTTTTCGTCAGTGCGCCGGATGGACTGTCGCTGCATGTCCGCCGATATGGTCCGCGTCACGCCACCTCACTCCCCGTTATCTGCCTGCCCGGCCTCTCGCGGACGGAGGAGGATTTCGCCGCGCTCGCGAGCTTCCTGTCGTCCGAAGCGGGCGGCCGGCGCCGGGTTTTCGCTCCCGATTATCGCGGACGCGGGCATTCGGCCTACGATTCCGACTGGCGCCGATACTCGCTGGAGGTTGAACTCTACGATCTGCTGGCGGTCCTGACCGCGCTGGAACTGCATCGCTGCATATTCATCGGCACTTCGCGTGGCGGGCTGCTGACCATGCTTCTAGCGGCTGTGCGGCCCACCGCCATTGCCGGCGCCGTGCTCAACGATATCGGGCCCGTCATCGAAATCGAGGGCCTGCTGAGGATCAAGAGCTATATCGGGAAGCTGCCGGTGCCTGCCGATCACGACGAAGGCGCCGCGACGCTGAAGCAGGTCCATGGCGCGCAATTTCCCAATCTGACATCCGACGATTGGCGCGCGTGGTCGAGACGCAGCTGGCGACAGAATGCGGATGATGCATGGGCGGGACGCTACGACCCGGCGCTTGCCCGAACGCTGGAGCCGGTTAATGCGGCGGATCCTCTGCCGGCGCTCTGGGCGCAATTCGAAGCCCTTGCGCATGTCCCGGTAATGGCGATCCGCGGCGGGCTGACAGATCTTCTGTCTGCGGAAACTTTTTCGAAGATGAAAGCCCGGCATACCGGCCTGGACGCGCTGGAGATCCCGGATCAGGGCCATGCGCCGCTGCTGAATGATGTCCTGACGATGCAACGGATCGCGGCTTTTGTGGCTGGATGCGGGGGCGCTGCGTAAGGCGTCGCTGGCCCTTCGCCGCTTTGTCGTCGTCGCTTCCCGTCGCAAAGAAAAACCCCCGGCCTTTCGACCGGGGGTTCTCTTGGATCAAAGTCTTCAGACTGCGATCGTCAGATCACGGCCAGAAGGAGCGCTGGACGCGGAAGGTTGCGGTCCAGACGTCCTGATCTTCGATGTTGTAAGCGCCCGTAGCGAGACCCTGAGCCGTGCCACCGGGACCACCCGCTACGTTGGCAGTGCCAGCAAACCCGGTCTCAAGCTTGGTGTAGGCGATTTCCAGACCCACATCGAGGTTGCGTACAGGGTTCCACATGGTGCGGGACGCAACGCGCCACAGCGACCAGTCGGGATCGCAGTTGCTGACCGCGCCAAGCGCAGGACCTGTGCCAAGGCAGGTACCATTGGCGCTGATCAGGCGTTTGGCCTCGCCACTGTAATTGACCTCCAAGTAGCCGAACACGAAGGACGTGCGCAGCGAAGGAGTCCAGTAATGCTCGAATGCGACAGTGCCGCCCCAAGTCTCAGTTAGCTGCAGCGAACCATCGCTGAAGCCGGCAATCGGGCTCACGAAGACCGAGTCGTTGAAGGCGCCAACAGCCACGCCCTGCTTGTGCAGCCAGTTATTGTTCTGACCGTAAGCCACGTAGCCCGAAGCACCCTTGGCATAAGCGATCTGACCGGACAAGGTGTCGCGGGAATCCCACGGCATCTTGAGGGTCATGCCGGCGCCGACCGCCCAGCCCCACTTATCACCAGGATAAGTACACAGCGTGGTGTTGCCTTGCGGGCAGAAGCCACCGGCGGCATTGCCGGAGTCGTAACGTGCGATGTTCTGGTGCAGCGCACCCATGATCTGGGCCGAACCCCAGGCCTGGTCAACACGGATGTTGCCGACGATATCAGGAGCCTTGGCGCCGCCAGAATCGGTCGGTGTGTTCGAGCCGAAGGTCGTTCCGAGCAGCCCGGTCTGAGCCAGATCAACGACGCCACGATCATGCGCCTTGGCATCTTCGAGCGAGATGGTGGACGACAGACCATTGCCGAACTGCCAAGTATAGGCGGCCACGTTGTGACCGGCCGGACCCGAACCGCCATCCAGGAATTGCGGGACCAGGCCGTAGGCCGCGCCGTTATAGAAGGCGAAGAACGTATCCGCGCGGCCGAAGGTGAAGCCGGCGAACTGGATGAACGCGCGTTCCATCGCAATGCCCGCGGTGAGCTGCCCTTGATCATAGGGTCCGTTCACTGCGTTCATACCCGAGGCGAAATACGAGCGCAGAGTGCCGTATTCGGTCTGCGTACGGACGTCCATCGAGAAGCGCCAACGGGCTTGATAGCCAAGGCCGTTATAGTGCCGGGTCTGCGCACCACGACCGGCCCCACCCGGCGACTGGTTCGTGTAATGACCGCCAGCGGTGTTGTGGTACGCCTCGAAGCGCACATAACCACCGATCTTGATGCAGGTATCCGTACCCGGGATGTAGTAGTAGCCGACGCCATACAGGCTACAGACCTTCACGTATTCTACTGGTCTCGTCCGCTCCGGCGCTGAAATGCGAAGGAAATCAACGGCCTATCTGCCGCCTCGGTCCCAAATTGGGCAAAAGGCGGGAGTCGGGCCGGGGGAGGGACTGGGTGATGAACCGCGCGCGGTGCTCCGAATTCCATTTTCAGGCCATGGGCATATTGTCGCGCCTCTGCTCGACATCGCCCGGTCCGGCGCGCGCCGACGCTAGGGATGGGCTAGGTGCGCCAGTTTTCTCGCCTTCTCGTGTCGCGACGAGTGTCACCAGCCCCGGCGATTTTCATGCGTTTTCGCCACCGCGCGTACGCGCAGCGTTCACGCATGCATCGGTGCGGCTGCTACGCCGCCGTCACGCGGATGTCAGGGTCTGTGGGAATAAAGCGGCAGCCCAATCTACAGATCGGGCGCGAGGGGCCGTCAAAAGGCTGAACTCGCAGGCGGTCCTTGCTTCAGACGCGCTCGAAACTGTGCACTGTAGCGGTTCCGGCGTCGGACGCGGCGATGACATTCGCCACGATTTCCGCCGCGGAATTCAGCGTGTCCTGCGCCAGATGGGCGTAGCGCTGCGTGGTCCGCGGTTGTGTGTGGCCGAGCAGGCCCTGGACGACATAAAGCGAGACACCCTTATTCACGAGAAAACTCGCGAAGGAGTGTCGCAGATCGTGCAGCCGCACACCCTCCAGTCCGGCCCGTTGCTTGATGCGCGTCCAGGGAAAGTGCAGCGACGGGCAGGGGCGGCCGGTGACCGGCGAGGGGAAGATGTACGGGTTGCCGGGGATGCGCGGGATCGCGCGCAAAAGTGCAATGGCGCGGCCATTCAGGGCAATCGCGCGGGGGCGGCCGGTTTTCGAAATCGGCACCAGCAGCGTCCCGCGTTCCCAGTCGATGTAATCCCATTTCGCGTGGGAGACCTCGTTTCTGCGGGCTCCGGTGAGCAAGAGAAGCATAATGGTCTGCGCGGCGCTGCGATTCTCGTCGACATTGATCGAGGCCAGGAGGCGCTGCGTCTCGTCTGCCGAGAGAAAGCGGTCGCGCTGCACATCCGGGGCCGTATTGAGCCCGAATGTCGGGTTCTCCTTGACGCCGGGGATTTTCCACTTGCGCGCGAGATTGAAGAGAAAACGCATCAGGATCAGCACCCTGTTGGTGGTGCCGCTGGCATAGCCGCGATCCCGCATGCTCTTCATCAGGTCGGCAATGGCGTCGCCGGTGATCTCGTCGAGGTGTTTCGATCCCATCACCGGCAGGATGTGGATCCGGAATACCGTCTCGTCGGTGCACCAGCTTCGCTTGTATGCCTTGACGTGCGGGAGGTAACGGTCGCGTACAAGTTCTGCGAGCGTCGGGATTTCGCGAAGTTCGCGCCTGCGGGCCTGTGGATCGTCGCCCAGAACGGCTTGCGCCAAGATGATCCGCGCTTTCTTGCGGGCCTGATCGAGCGAAATCGCCGCGGCCGAGCCGATTTTGAACTGCCGTTCGCGCCCGCGCTCGTCCGTATAGCGCTGATAATAGGTCTTTCCGCCCGACGCGCGGACCTCAAGCATGAAGCCGCGCTGATCGATGTCGAAGAAATCGATCTTCGGTTTTCCGGGCGCACACAGCGCGCGATCGACGAAGGTTTTGCTGAGGACAACTCTGGGCATCTGACTCTACGCATAATTTACGAACCCTATGTCATCGCAAAGGACATTGCTTGGTCAAGTGCTTGTAAACAAAAGGTTATTTTTGATGACACAAGAGTCATCTGTGACGAATCGCCGGTCGCCAAAGGCGACTTAAACATCATAGAAAGAGACATGAAGTATGGGGTGAAATGATCGAGGGGTATCCCCGCGCGAAGCTCTCTGTTGTTCCGGCACCAGGGCAGGCGCTCATCGAGCGCAAGGAATACGCTGCGAAGATACGCGCGGCGCGCGCCTTGCTGGGGTGGAGTCAGGCCGAGCTCGGTCAGCGTGTTGGCGTAACCCAGCGCTCGATAAACCGGCTTGAGAATGCAGACGTCGACGTGCGCCGTTCAACAGCCGTGGCGATCGATGCAGCTCTGAAGAGCGAAGGCATCTGGTTCGAAGAGCTGACGTCCGGCGGCTACCGCATTGTCGTTCAGCGCCGGTTGCGCGCTGCCAAACCGACCTGACAAATCGGGTTGGAGTTAAGCGGTTGCCGTCAGGGTTGATGTGCTCGATTGCAGCGCATCGAGATGCGCGCGTACATCCGCAAATACTGAATGAAACATCTCAGGCGTCAGCACGCCCGTATTCGTGTTGTAGCGCGAGCAATGATAGCTGTCGTAAAGAACGATGCGGCCAAGATCGGCCTTGCGTCCGTGACCGAACGGCACAGCCGAACGCCGGGCACCCAGCGCAGACACAACCGCGTCATGCGCGACGCGCCCAAGCGCCACGACGATCGTCAGATTCTTCATCTCCGCGATCGTCTGCTCGAGATATCTGCGGCACGTCGCGATCTCGACCGGTGTCGGCTTGTTCTGTGGAGGAACGCATCGCACGGCATTCGTAATCCGTGCGTCGATCAGTTCGATCCTGTCGTCGACTCGTGCTTCGAAGTTGCCTCTGGCAAATCCGTATTTCACAAGCGTCGGATAAAGCAGATTGCCAGCGTAATCGCCTGTGAAGGGGCGGCCGGTCCGGTTGGCACCTTGCAATCCGGGCGCCAGTCCAACGACAAGCAGCCGGGCCTGTTTCGATCCGAACGACCCGACAGGGGCGTTGAACCAGCCGGGCTGTTGCTCCCGCCACTCGTGCCTGAAAGCCACCAGCCGCGGACAAAGCGGACAATCGCGTCCGGCTTTGCCACTGTCCCGGATGAAGGCGGGATTGTCAGTCCTCGAAGTCGTCGTCATCGGGTCCGACATTCGCACGTTGCGTCGCCGGACGCTGCAAGAATTGCGGTGTATGAGATCGCGATTCACGCGGCTCCGGTCGCGGCTCTCGCATCGGGCGTTCGCTCGGATCTCGTCCGACCTTCGACTGCAAGGTGATGAGATCGACGAATTCGTCCGCCTGCCTGCGCAACTCGTCGGCGATCATGGGCGGTTGCGACGACATGGTAGAGACGACCGTGACGCGGACACCGCGCCGTTGCACGGCCTCCACCAGCGACCGGAAATCTCCGTCGCCGGAGAACAGAATCATGTGATCGATCGAGGGTGCCAATTCCATCGCATCCACCGCAAGCTCGATGTCCATGTTGCCTTTGACCTTGCGGCGGCCAGTCTGATCGACGAATTCCTTGGTGGCCTTGGTCACGACCGTGTAGCCGTTGTAATCGAGCCAGTCGATCAGCGGGCGGATCGACGAATATTCCTGATCCTCGATCACGGCCGTATAATAGAAGGCACGCAGCAAATAACCGCGCGACTGGTATTCACGAAGCAGCCGCTTGTAATCGATGTCGAAACCCAATGATCTGGCGGTGGCGTAAAGGTTGGCTCCGTCAATAAACAGCGCCGTCTTCTCCAATCTGGCACTCATTATGGCTCTCTTCCTTCTTGGTTCTTGGGCGCGCATCCGCGCCTCGATCCGGCAATAACGTCTGCAATCGCCCTTAAACGCGGGCGGGACGGCTCAAACAGGGCCAGCAGGCTCGGCCCGAATGTCTGAAATTTAACGGTGACGCGCCGCCGCACGCCCGGCCTCAACAACATTGTTCTGGAGGCCGGTTTGTTCCGGGGCCGCTCGTTTAGCGACTGTCACAACTGCATCCAAGGAAAAATCACCTTCTTGTAAGGCGAATTTAAGTCTTGCGCCTTGACCGGCTGGCGGCTACCAACGAACCCAAATTCATGTCAGACAACCCATGATTGAGGAGTGACCAGCCATGGCGCGCGTCACCGTCGAAGATTGCATAGATAAAGTTGAAAACCGGTTTGAACTGGTGCTGCTGGCCAGTCATCGCGCCCGCATGGTGTCTTCCGGTTCGCAGATCACCGTCGAGCGGGACAACGACAAGAACCCGGTCGTCGCATTACGCGAGATCGCCGAGACCACGATTTCGCCCGAAGACCTCAAGGAAGACCTCATCCATACGCTCCAGAAATATGTCGAAGTGGACGAGCCTGAGCCCGAGGCGCCGCTCATAGGCACTTCCGGGTCGGTCGATGCCGACGATACAGACGTTGCCATGGAGCATATGAGCGAAGAGGAATTGCTGCGCGGTCTTGAGGGCCTGACGCCGCCGGAGGCGCAGCCCGAAGACGAAGAATAGGCCTGGGCGACCCGCCCGGCGCGAATTTGAGGGGCTAGCCTGCGGGCTGGCCCCTTTTTCTTTGCGACCGGCCGTCACGGCCTTGCCGCTGGGCCCGCGCGAGGTGATATCAATGCCGGTCAGGCGGCGCAGTCGACGCTGGCCGGAGTTCAAGATGGTGCGATCGAACCCTCAATTGCCCCGGATGCAGAATCAGGCGCGCACCCGCGCACCGGTCGAGTCTGCCGTGCGCATCCCTGTGCCGCAGCCGCGGATCCCCGGCAAGCCGCAGATGATGCGCCAATACGAGCTGGTGGACCGCGTCCGGCGCTATAATCCGGATACCGACGAGGCGCTTCTCAACCGGGCTTATGTCTATGCCATGAAGGCGCATGGCGAGCAGAAGCGGGCGTCGGGAGATCCGTATTTTTCTCATCCGCTCGAAGTGGCGGCGATCCTGACCGACCTGAAGCTGGACGATGCGACAGTGGCCGCGGCGCTGCTTCACGACACGATCGAAGACACGCCTGCCACCCGCGTGGAGATCGACGAATTGTTTGGGGGAGAAATCGGCGCCCTGGTCGAGGGCCTGACCAAGCTCAAGAAGCTCGATCTGGTCACCAAGGAGGCCAAGCAGGCGGAAAATCTGCGCAAGCTTCTGCTGGCCATCGCCGACGATGTGCGTGTGCTGCTGGTCAAGCTGGCCGACCGGCTGCACAACATGCGCACCCTGCATCACGTCCCGCAGGAAACGCGGCGCCGGATGGCGGAGGAAACTCTCGACATCTATGCGCCGCTTGCGGGGCGCATGGGCATGCAAGAGATGCGCGAGGAGCTGGAGGACCTTTCGTTCCGGGAACTCTATCCCGACGCGTACAACGTCGTCACTGAACGGCTGTTCAATCTGGCGCTGCGCAACAAGGATCTGACGGTCGACATCGAGCAGCAATTGATGCGCAAGCTTGCCGATCGCGGGATTGTCGCCAAGGTCAAGGGACGTCAGAAACGCGCGTATTCCGTCTGGCGGAAGATGGAACGAAAGTCGATCGGGTTCGAGCAGCTGTCGGATATTTTTGCCTTCCGCGTCATCGTCAACACGGTGGCGGATTGCTACCAGGCTGTCGGCGTCGTTCACACGACCTGGCCAGTCGTGCCGGGGCGCTTCAAGGATTACATATCCACGCCGAAACAGAACGATTACCGGTCGATCCACACGACTGTGATCGGTCCCGGCAAGCAACGTGTGGAGTTGCAGGTCCGCACGCAGGAGATGGACGACATCGCCGAATACGGTATCGCCGCCCATGCGCTCTACAAAGACGCTAACGTCTCGCCGTCGGAAATGCTGTCGCGCGAGTCGAATGCCTATGCCTGGCTGCGCAGGACCATCGAACTTCTTTCGGACGGATCAAATTCCGAGGAATTCCTCGAACACACCAAGCTCGAATTGTTTCACGATCAGGTGTTCTGCTTCACTCCGAAAGGGAAGCTGATCGCATTGCCGCGTCATGCGACGCCGATCGACTTTGCCTATGCCGTTCACACCGATGTCGGCAACATGGCAGTCGGTGCAAAGATCAACGGCAAGGTCGCGCCGCTCGCCTCCGAATTGCAGAATGGCGACGAAGTCGAGATCATGACGTCCAAGGCGCAAAAAGCACCGCCGGCGGCCTGGGAATCGATCGTCGTGACCGGCAAGGCGCGCGCATCGATCCGCCGCGCCACCCGTATTGCCGTGCGGGATCAATATGCAGGTCTGGGACGACGGATCGTGGAGCGGCTGTTCCAGCGGGCCAAGAAGGAATATTCCGACGAGAAATTGCTGGGCGCGTTGCCGCGGCTCGCACGGGCGTCCATCGAAGAGGTCATGGCGGCCGTTGGACGCGGCGAAATGAAGGCGTCCGATGTCGCCCGCGCGATGTACCCCGATTATCTCGAAGAGCGCGCGACGCTTGTCGCGCCGAAAGGCGACAGCACCTGGTTCGGGTTGCGGCGCGCGAAATCCGTGAAGGCCAAGCTTCCGCAGGTCGAGGGGGCACAAGCCATTCCCGTGCGCGGTATCAACAGCGACCTGCCCGTGCGTTTCGCACCGAATGGGGGAGCTGTGCCGGGCGACCGGATCGTCGGCATTCTTTCTCCGGGTGAGGGGATCACGATCTATCCGATTCAGTCGCCAAGCCTGAAGGATTTCGAAGACCAGCCGGAGACCTGGCTCGATCTGCGCTGGGATGTGGACGAGCATGAGCCGCAACGGTTTCCTGCACAGATCGTAGTGCAGTCGGTCAACGAGCCCGGATCGCTGGCTCAGGTGGCGCAGGTCATCGCGGAAAATGACGGGAATATCGACAACATCCGGATGTCGCGGCAATCACCGGACTTCACGGCCTTGACGATCGACCTCGAAGTTTACGACCTGAAACATTTGACGGCGATCATCGCGCAATTGCGGGCCAAGCCGGTGGTTGCAACCGTCTCGCGCGTCAATGGCTGACCTGCAATGAATGAACCTCAATCGTTGCGCCTCGGCGTGAACATCGATCATGTCGCTACGATCCGGAATGCACGCGGTGGGGCGCATCCCGATCCCCTGCGCGCCGCGAGGATCGCTGTCGATGCAGGTGCGGATGGCATCACCGCGCATTTGCGGGAAGACAGGCGGCATATCCGCGACGAGGATATCGCGCGGCTCATGAACGAGATTGGCAAGCCGCTCAATCTGGAAATGGCGGTGACGGACGAGATGATTGCGATCGCGCTCAGGACCCGGCCGCATGCCGCCTGCCTCGTGCCGGAGCGGCGTGCCGAGCGGACCACCGAAGGGGGCCTGGATGTGGCGGGCCAGAAGTTTGCGGTCGCGCCGGCAGTGGCAAAGCTCAAGGATGAGGGGATCCGTGTGTCGC
>JAEVZN010000439.1 GCA_023392205.1 Pseudomonadota bacterium | reverse complement strand
GTGCGGAGGGATTCCGGCGGGTCACGAAGGCCAGGATCAGCGCCGCGGCAACGCCTGCGAACACGACCGGTGGCGTCTTGATCGCGATATAGAATGGCACATACCACCAGGGCACATCGGCCATGGTGAAGACTTCGCCGGCAACGATCGTGCGGATCTCGTAATGGAAATGCGCAAACGTGAACAATGCGCGCAGCGGATTAAGCGGCGCCTGCGCGGCCCAGGGCCAGGCGATCAGCATGATCGCGTAGCCGAGAATGAACGCCGGCAGCATGCGCAGGCTTGCCTCCGCAAAGAAGCGGAGCGAGGGCATGCCCTGCGGCCGCAAAGAGGGTAGAGCCGCGCTCACCAGCAGCAACAGCCCGGCATAGCCGACCAGCAGCAGGCCGAGCGTGCGCAATCCGGTCGCCGCGCCGAGCAGCAATCCGAAGGCGATGACATGACGCCATTGCGGGCGCGGCCAGTCGCGTGCGGCGCGCATCAGGAAGTAGATCGCGCCCATCATTGCGGCGGCGAAAGGCACGTCCTTGGTGTGATTGAACATGCCGCCGAAATACGGTCCGCAGATCGCGAGCAGGACGAGGGCGATCAGGCCCGCGCGCGGGCAGGCGACCAGCCGCGCCGTTGCCGCGGTGGCGGCAAGACCGGCAATGCCGATGGCGGCCGACAGGCCATGCCGCAGCAGATAGAGGTCGAACGGCCAGACCTTCGCCAGAAGCGCGGCTACGATGTCGAACAGGCCGCCATACAGATAAAGATTCTTGTAGGCGAACAGGGACCGGTCCGCGAAACCGCTGCTGTAATAATTGAGGATCAGCTCGCCATAGCGGTGCTGAACCTCTTCGTCGTTGGAAATGCCGTAATCGCCGACAATGGCAATGACGAGCACGCACAATAAGGCGAGCAGCGCTGCCGACACATAATCGGCGCGTCCAAACGAAGCTCCCGGTCCCGGCACAGGTTTCCCCCGCTTTTCGTTGTGCACATTGTCGCCCATTCGGGCAGGGTTTGTCATCAGGCCATGCACAAGCCGCATTCGGCCGGTGGTCTTCACGACTTCGGGTGCAGCGGGTTTGCGCCTCGCATCAGCGGTTGTGTGGTCCTAAAATGATCGGACACCGGCGTTTTCCGCAAAGGCTCGAACGGTGCATGAATGAGCGCGACCTGATGCGGATGCTGGCAGCCGTCGCGCTGATCATGGTGCTGTTCCCGTCGTTGGGATGGGGCCAGGCGGGGTTCGACCGCCCCGGCGGCGATTATGCCTCTTCGCACGTCCGCACCGGTGATCCGGCGGTCTGCGCGGCCCGTTGCGAGCGCGACAGCCGCTGCCGGGCCTGGAGCTTTTCCTATCCCCGCAATCATATCCGTGAGGCGCGTTGCACCCTCAAGAACATGGTTCCCGCGGCGAAACCGGATGCGTGTTGCATTTCCGGTGTGCGCGGTGCGGCGCTGGCGCAATCCGCCCAGAACGGCCTGGAATTCTCCATCGATCGGCCCGGCGGCGATTTCCGGTCGTTCGAGCTTCCCCCCGATCCGACCGGCGAGGCCTGCGCAGAGGCCTGCCGTGGCGACCCGAAATGCCGCGCATTCACTTATGTGCGTCCGGGCTATGGCAGGGCGGCCGCGCGCTGCTTTCTCAAAGACCGCATCACACGGCCCAGAGTGAAGCCCTGCTGCGTTTCGGGTGTCGTGCGATAGGTGGCGGCATCAGGACACAGTGTCGGGGCATTGTCAGGACGCCGTCTTTTGGGTGGGATAAACTTCTGACGCGCTCGCACGACAATGAGCAGGGAGGCGACTATGAAACGCGTGCTGATTGCAACAGGTGTCGCAACGCTGGTCTGCGGCTCTGCCGCGGCCCATCATGGCTGGGGCAGCTATGATGCCAGGAATCCGGTGACCGTGACCGGCCCGATTCTGACCTCGGTATATGAAAATCCGCATGCGACGCTGACGGTGCAGGGCAGCGACAAGGTCTGGACGGTGACGCTGGCGCCGACCTTTCGGATGATCAATCGCGGCGCCACCAGGGAAATGGTGGCTGTCGGCAACACGATCACCGCCTTCGGCTATCCCTCTACCGCCGAGAAGGACGAAATGCGGGCGGAGCGCATCACCGTGAACGGCAAGTCCGTCGAGATGCGTTGATGCCGGATTGGCTGCTCGCATTCTTCGTCGCCATCGAACAATCCGCCTTCGCGCTCGATGTCCGGCAATCGCCCTATATCTACATGGTGGCGAATGTCGCCCATATCCTTTTCCTGATGGTGTTCTTCGCAGCCATCGCAGTCATGGATTTCAGGCTGGCCGGCGCCTTTTCAACGACCAATCCGGCCGCGCTCCTGCGGCGCGTGCGGGTGATCGCGGTGCTCGGCTTTCTCGGGCTTGTCGCGTCAGGGGCGGTGCTGTTCGTGGCCGAGGCAAGTCATGTGGTCCGCAATCCGGTCTATCAGTTCAAGATGGGACTGATCCTGCTCGGGCTGATCAACATCGGCTGGTTCGAGTTCTTCCTGTCGCGCCGCATCCGGGATGTGCCCGCGCGCGTGCCGATGCCGGGCATTGTGCGTTTTGCCGGCATCGCCTCGCTGTTGATCTGGATGACGGTGGCGGCCTGCGGCCGCCTGATCGCCTATGTCTGAGCACCAAGCTGACCAGTGAGGGCCTGATCTGTCAGGCCCGCCCGGTGGGATACGGCATCGTGTCGGTATGGGCGATCTCGAGCTGTACCAGCCGCTCCATCAATCGCGCCCTGGTCGCTTGGTGCTCGGGCTTCGTCCAAAGATTGTCGAACTCGCCCGGATCGGTGTCGAGGTCGTACAATTCGCCGAATTCCGAATCCGACATCACGGTCATGCGATAGCGGCCGTCGACGATGCTGTGCCAGCGCGGCATGGAATCCACGTCCTTGTCCGGCATCTGGTGCTCGTATTGCACGAAGGCGCAGTCGCGCACGGCACGGCCGTCCTTGCCCATCGCCGGCAGGAGGCTTTTACCCTGCATGCCGACAAAGGGCTGGATTTTCGCGCGATCGAGGACGGTCGCCGGGATGTCGATGGTCGAGCCGATAGCGCCGGTTGCCACGGCGTCCGGCGTCTTCGGGTCCGACCAGATGAAGGGCACATGCAGGATGCTCTGATATTGCTCGGCGCCCTTCAGCAGCAATTTGTGGTCGCCGAGATGGTCGCCATGATCGGTTGTAAAGATGACCACGGTGTTGTCGCGCTGTCCCGAGGCGTCGAGCGCGGCCAGCACCCGCCCGATGGCGTCGTCGATGCAGGCGATCATCCCGCAGGTCAGCGCCTGCGCCTCCTGAGCTTCGCGCGCCGACACGCCGAAGGTGCGCATGCCTTTCAGGTCGGCCTTGCCCGTATCGCGCGACTCGATCGCCGCCTGCACATGCGGGGGCGGCGTCCAGTCGTTGCGGCGATAGGCTTCCGGCACCGGAAACTGCTCCGGCTTGTACATGTCCCAGTAGCGGCCGGGCGGATTGAAGGGGTGATGCGGGTCGGGGAAGGACAGTGTGAGGAAGAACGGGTGGGACGCGTCTTGGCGTGCGCCGAGATAAGCCTCCGCGCGTTCGGCGAGATAGGCCGTGCAATACAATTCTTCCGGGATGCGCGTGCGATAGGCCTGCGGCACTTCGTAGTCATGCGGGAGGCTGTTGGCGGGGCCGAGCAATTTCTCTTCCGCAGTCGGGTCCTTCGCCCGGAGCCAGGCCCGGTAATCGCCGCCGACCGCATCGCCATGGCCGGTGACGATCTCGACATGGCTATAGCCGTAAAAGGGCGTCTGGATATGTGCGCCGGGCTGCTGCCAATAGGCCGGTTGCTCCTGCCCATAGACCGGCTGGCGCAAGTCCATGCGTATCGCCTGGCGCAGGTCGGCCGAGGGCGTGTGATAGCCGTCCGGCGCCTTGGCCAATTGCGATGTCGGCGGAAAGCCGGTGAAATTCTGCAAATGGCTCTTGCCGATCAGCGCGGTGTCATAGCCGGCATCGCGCAGCAGATCGACAAAGGTTACCGCATCGCGAGACAGCGGAATGCCGTTCGAGCGCACGCCATGCACCGCCGGCATGCGGCCGGTCATCAGGGTGGCGCGATTCGGCATGCAGACCGGGCTCGCAACGTAGAATTTCTCGAACCGTGTCCCGCGCGCCGCAATGGCATCGATGTGCGGTGTCTTCAGGACCGGATGGCCATAACAGCCGAGAAAATCGGCGCGATGCTGGTCGGTGATGATGAGAAGGAAGTTCGGATTGCGTTCGGCAGTCACGATTTCACTTTCTTGTCAGAAAAGGTGAAGGGGATTTCATGCGACGGCCATGCTGTGGTCATGACCGATGGCTTTACATGTCTTAACGGTGAATTCGCTTTTGAACTTTATGCTTTTCGCTGGCGACAGAAACCGTGAACCGGCTGTAAACCATAACGTGCGGCCGATCACTGCAACACTACGACGCTACAACAACACGAAAAACCCATGCTCTGCAAAATCACGGCTGCCCTTCAAGCCCTTCTGAAGCGCTTCAACAACGACAACAGCTATCGTCCCGAACGGCATTACATGCGCGGTCCTGGCCCGAAGTCGCGGGCGCTGGCTTCGCTGGACCCCCGGAACTGACGGCGCGGCGATTTATTTCAGCCTTGGGCTGCCGCTGAAGCCCTGGCCGGCGGTCGCGTGGCATGCACCCATTCTTCCTGCACCGATAGGTCGCTTTCCTGCGGCGCGTGCTGAAGCTGCAACACCTCCATGTCCGACGCGGGCAGCAATTGACCCAGCGCCCAGATCGCCGCGCCGCGAACCAGCGGCGATTCATCGGCCAGAAGCGGGCGAATGACGCCTGCCAGTGTAGAGTCGCCGGCATTGCCGATGGCAATCAGCACATTGCGGATGAAGCGGTTGCGTCCGCTGCGCTTGACCGGCGACTTGCGGAACAATTCGCGGAAGGCCACATCGTCCAGCTTCACCAGATCGGCAAGGGCCGGAGCTTTCAGCGCCTCGCGGGCATGCAGCTTTGCCTCGCGGCTGGATCGCGCAAACTTGTTCCAGGGACAGACCGCCAGGCAATCGTCGCAGCCATAGATGCGGTTGCCCATGGCGCGGCGGAATTCATGCGGAATAGGCCCCTTATGCTCGATGGTCAGATACGAGATGCAGCGGCGCGGTTCGAGCCGGTAAGGTCCGGGGAAGGCATCGGTCGGGCAGGCATCGAGGCAGGCGCGGCAGGAGCCGCAATGGTCCACCTCTTCGCTGTCGGCCGGAAGCGGCAGCGATGTATAGATCGCGCCGAGAAACAGCCAGGAGCCGAAGTCGCGCGAGACGAGGTTGGTATGCTTGCCCTGCCAGCCTAAACCTGCGCGCTGGCCGAGCGGCTTTTCCATCACCGCCGCCGTGTCCACGAAGACCTTCACATCGCCGCCGGCCTGCGCGATCAGCCAGCGCGCCAGCGCTTTCAGGCGCGGTTTGA